>JAJQGL010000076.1 GCA_021200535.1 Clostridiaceae bacterium
CTCATAATCCTGCTGCACCCTCACATGCAAGCATGCTCGGTCTGCTTATCATTATATCTGAAAAAATGTCATCTCTTCTTCTAAGGTATCGGACAGCTTGCTCAGATTAGCAGCAGATTCCGCCAACAGATTAATTGTAGCGTTTAATTCCTGCATTGACGCTGTTGTCTCCTGCGTAGAAGCTGCATTTTCCTCTGAAATCGCAGAAAGATTCGTAATTACATCCACAACCTTGACACGCGCTGAATCACAAGCTCCTGTCTGTGTCTTGATGCTGCTCGTCTCATCTCTGGAATCAACAATTCCCTGACTTACCTGACCAAACTGATCTTTTGTCTGTGTCAGCTTCTCCTGCTGCTCATTTACAATCTTTTCAACCTCTGTCATGACAGTAACTGTATTTTCAGAATCATTCAGCAGCTCATTGATAATTTCTGCAATCCGCTGCGCCGATTCATTGGACTGCTCTGCAAGCTTCTGAATCTGATTTGCAACAACCGCAAAACCTTTTCCCTGTTCTCCTGCTCTTGCCGCCTCAATCGAAGCATTTAATGACAACAGGTTTGTCTCTTCTGCAATCGATGTAATCAGCTGAATTGCCTCACTGATTTTATTGGCAGATTCATTGGTTGCGTGAACCTGCTCACCAATCCTTGCAATCGCATTCATGGTCTTATCATTGGAATTGCTAAGGTCATTGATAATGACAATCGACTGATCGCCAGCCTGCTTCATTTCATCTGATGTACGGTCAAGCACAGAAACCCCGGCTACAATCTTTTCAATCATATTTCCAATCTCTTCTATACGTGAGGACGCTGTCTCAATCTCCTCTGCCTGAGAAACCGCTCCTTTGGAAATATCTTCTACCGCATGGCCGATCTCATCTGCAGTAGAGCTCGTCTGTGAAGCCATCTGGCTCAGATCCTGCCCCTCCTGCAAAAGTACCCTGGAGGATTCTTTTACCCTCGTCACAACCTGATTCAGCTGATCCTTCAGTGCAGCAACCTCTCTCGCCATATCTCCCAGCTCATCAGACCGCTTCAATATGGAATCTTCTATCTCAATTTGCAATTTGCCTGCTGCAAGATCCGTAATCACATTTTTTGTAGATGCGATGGCCTTTTTTATGCTATATACAACAAGCAAAATGACAAGAACCGCAATTACTCCAATCACAACAGCCACAACGATCAAAGTATTTCTCTTCTCACTGATAAAACTCTGGAAATCAGAAATCGGCGCTCCGGCAAAGTACATGCCGATTACGCTTCCATCCGCATTTTTCATTGGCGAATAGTATGCATAATAGTGTTCCCCATTGATGGTCAGATCGTATGAAGTATACGCCTCTCCCTTTCCAACTACCTGATCAATAACAGACTGATCTGCCGATGTCCCCAGCATTTTTTCGTTTGTCTCTGCATCAACCAGCGTCGTGGCACGGCAGGTACCATCATAGAAAAAAGTAATCTCTGTATTTGTCCCCTCCACCAGTTTTTCAACCTTCTCCATGTTCTGCGTGATATTAAATTCACCCTTGATCAGATTGTCATCTGCATCCAGGCTGTAATCCCCCTCATCAAAAGCATCGCAAAATCCTTCCATGGAAATTGTTGTTGCCTGCAGCTTTTCTATAATCTCCTCTTTTATCCCTGTACGCACAGAATTCATTGCGACGATTGTCAATACAACCGACATGATCAGAGCCGGCAGAACAGCTAACGCTGTAATTTTTAATGACAGCGAAACACGCTTTTTCTTGCCAGCATCCTTTTTTTCCCTCGTTTTTGCCATATTTCTTCCTCCATTCATTTATTGTCCGTTTTCTTTGAGATGCCATACTCAATAAACCTATCACAAATACTTCTTTCAGCATTAAACATAATAACACATTTTAATAGAATTGTCTATTGAGCATTGTGCATTTTGCGTATAGTTGTACGTTTTTTTCTGATTTATTGTATATTTTTCACAAATCCCCGGATCCGAAATGCACACCGCGCATTTCGGGGCATATCTCCTGGTTCCCCTGCATAATATTATGTATAAGTACACCGGTTTTTAAGTTGTTTTATGTCAAACGCAGGATTCGGCTTTTGCTGCAGGGAACAAAAACAGCCTCCGCATACGGTGCACTATTACAACGAAATTTCAAAGTATGCTGCCAAAAACTTAGAAGGAAGGATGAGAAAATGGAATTAGCAACAAAAAACATACATACGCACAATGTAATCTGCCGCAGTGATCTTCAGATTACACTGGAGGACGACATCAATGTGCCTGACAGCAAACCGGATATCGAGCAATTAGTCAAAACCCAAGGCAAAATAGAGCTTTCTAATGTGACTGCTTCGGATGAAAAAGTAACCATCCACGGAAATCTTCTCTTTACCCTGCTTTATATTTCCTCTGATGATTTAAGACCGGTTCACAGTATGAGCGGACAAATTCCTTTTCAGGAAACGCTGAATATGGATGAATTGCTGCCAGACAAAGAAGTCTCCTGCCACTATGATCTGGAAGATTGCCAGGCAAACCTGATTAATTCCCGGAAAGTCAGCGTCCGTGCAATCGTTGGCTTTGCCTGCTGTCAGGAGAAGCAGATTGAAATTGCTGCAGGAATTGATATTGTTTCCCCAGAGGCATCGAGGGCTGATATGGAACAGATCTCTTCCCCGGAAGGTCTTTACAAAAAACACAATCAATTTGCATTGACGCAGCTTGTCAGCCAGAAAAAGGATGTATTCCGTATCAAAGACGAAATGCCGCTTCCAAAGGGAAAGCCAAACATAGATACCTTGTTGTACTATGAAATGGTTCCCCAAAACGTACAAAACCGCATTGTAGAGGACGGAATCCGTTTTATTGGCGATTTACAGGTCTTTTTGCTGTATGTGCCGGAAAATGAGGACCGGCGCTTGGAATTTCTGGAAACGGAGCTTCCATTTGATGGTATCGTGCGCTGTGACCAATGCCAGGAAGATATGATCTCTGATGTTGAAATTCTGGATAACAGCCAGATGTTGGAACTAAAAGCAGATGAAGACGGCGAAAACCGAATTATGGAGCTCGAACTAAATTTTAACCTGCAAATCAAATTTTATCAGGATGAGGTATTCCAATATCTGGAAGATGCCTATTCAACGGCATGCACCCTGGCTCTGACAAAGCAAAATTTTTCTGCCGCAAAGCTGCTAATGAAAAATCAGAGTGTTGTCCGGGTATCTGACCGTATCCACGTGAATCAGGATATGGACAACATCCTGCAAATCTGCCATGCCGATGGGACCATCCAGATAGATGAACAGGAAATTGTAGAAAATGGAATCTCTATCGAGGGAATTATTGCTCTGGATATTTTATATATTACCGAAAATGACGACCATCCAATCGCAGTTGCAAAGGGAACAATCCCTTTTTCGCATATTATTGAAATCAAAGGCATCCGACCTGAAGATGATTACGAACTGCAGCCAACCATCAATCAGATTAGTGTCATCATGCTGGACGGACAGGAAATTGAAGCAAAAGTGATTCTGGATTTGTGTGCTTTTGTGTTTACCCATAACGAGCAAAAGCTGATCACTCAAATTCAGGAAACTCCCCTGGACCTGGAACGCATCCAGTCAATGCCCGGCATTGTCGGCTATATTGCAGATGAAGAAAGCTCTCTTTGGAATATCGCAAAAGAATATAACACCACTGTTGAAAGCATTATCCAGTTGAATCATCTGGAAGCTGACCATGTAAAGCCAGGAGAACGACTGCTTTTGTTAAAACAGCTGGACGGTATCTGATCAACAGCTTTCCCCCTTTACCGCCTGAAAGAAAAACCCCTGTCGTAAACACAGTATTCGCAGAGTCCGTTTTTTACAGACTGCAGCGACTACATTGTGACAGGGGCTTTTTCTTTATCTTTATTTTACTGATTTCACGGTTTGATTTCCATAATCCATCCTTCCGGTGCTTCCAGATGACCCATCTGAATACCGGTAAGCGTTTCACGGAGTTTTGTAATAACCGGTCCCATTTCATCGCAGCCATTGACAAATTTTATCTCTCTGCCGTGATCATTGACACATCCAACCGGTGAAATAACCGCAGCGGTACCGCAAAGGCCACACTCCACAAAATCGGAAATTTCATCAAAGAACACTTCTCTTTCCTCGACCTCAAGACCAAGATAATCCTTCGCAACTGTCATCAGGGAACGCCTTGTAATGGATGGAAGAATACTGTTTGACTTCGGCGTTACAATCTTATTGTCCTTTGTGACAAACAGGAAGTTGGCGCCACCAGTCTCCTCAACTTTTGTCCGGGTCGCCGCATCCAGGTACATATTCTCATCATAGCCCTGATTATGTGCATCTACAATCGCATGCAGACTCATAGCATAATTTAACCCAGCTTTAATATGTCCAGTTCCATGTGGTGCTGCACGGTCAAAGTCACAGACACGAATGGTAATTGGTTTTACACCGCCTTTAAAATATGGTCCGACCGGAGTAGTAAATACACGGAACTGATATTCTTCTGCCGGTTTTACGCCGATCACCGCATTGCTTCCAAACATATATGGACGAATGTACAGAGTTGCCCCGGAACCAAATGGCGGTACATAATCCATGTTTTCCTTTACAGTCTGTGCAACAGCTTCCAGAAAGCGTTCCTTTGGAAACGGAGGCATTTCAAGCCGTTTCGCAGAATCAATCATTCTGTCTGCATTTAAGTCCGGGCGAAAGCAAACCACTCGTCCATCCTCTGTAGTATATGCCTTTAACCCTTCAAAGATAGTCTGTGCATACTGCAATACGCAGGCACATTCACTGATGGTAATCTGATCATCTGCAATCATAGCCCCATCATCCCATGCTCCATCCTTGAAATTGGACACGTAACGCTTGTCCGTTTTGAGATAGCCAAATCCCAAATTAGCCCAATCGATGTCTTTTTTCGCCATTTCAATTACTTCCTTTCGTATCTTTTTTCAAGAGAACCGGATAACCCACTGCATTCAGTAAATATCCTTCCTCAAAAATCTCTTTCCTGTTCATATTACCCCCTTGCTTTTGCAGTGTCAAGGACTGACTGGCATAAAATAATGCAATAGTTACCATGCAAGGTCAATAACAAAACTTTTTTCGCTTTTTCTATGTATATTTATTATGTAAACTTACTATGTATCTTACTATATATTCTTACTATGTATTCTTATTCCTCTTCAAGCATTCCTACCCGGCGTATATGCCGCTCCACATTGGAAAATCCGGTGTCCAAAAAGGTATCCGTAATTTTTATGGCAAGGCCTTCCCCAATGACACGCGCCCCCATTGTAAGTATATTCGCATCATTATGCTCTCTTGTTGCCTGTGCGCTAAAAGTATCATGGCAAAGCGCTGCGCGAATCCCCTTAACCTTGTTTGCCGCAATAGATACACCAATTCCGGTTCCGCAGATAAGAATCCCCCTGTCGCATTCCCCATCTGCTACCGCATGCGCCACTTTCTTTGCAAAAACGGGATAATCACAAGGATCTGTATTATAGCAGCCAAAATCTTTATATTCCAGATTTCGCTCCTGCAAATGTTTGATCACTTTCTGCTTTAATTCATATCCTGCTGAATCACATCCTAATGCTATCATTTACTTTTCCTCCTGTTCTTCCTCTGCCCAGTATTCCTCTTCAATCTTCTGAATTACTTTGTCAACCCGGTGCTTTAATTTTTCAAAGCACTCCTTATATTCCTCTTCCTCCCCTCTTGCCGGTTCAACAATGTCCGTATCTTCCCCCACATATTCTCCCAATGTATAGACATTGTCTTCATACTGATATTCCTCACAAAGCTTCACCTTTTCACTTAATGTCATTGTCAGCACCAGGGAATTTTCTTTTAAATCCTCCGCCTCCAGTTGTCTTGCCTGACCATGGCTGCTAATCGGAAATCCATTCTGTGATAACAAAATATTACATTTTGGATGAATTGGCTCTTCAAAAAGAACGACCAGTCCTCTGGACATGGGTTCCGGCATCCATTCCAGAGAATTTTTGCGGTAAATCCCTTCTGCCAGTGGACTTAATAATGTATTCGCCGTGCATAAAAAGAGAATCTGATCATATCGTTTCATCGCATCCTCACACCTTCCGCCTGAATTTTCTGGTAACCTGCTGCCTTCAACATCCGGTTCATGATAGCCTGTCCCAGCCTGTCATCAGAAAAGCTTTCTGCATAAATATACGCCGCTCCAATTTTATCCATTTCCCGCAGTATATCATATAAACCTGCTGCTATGGAACCTTCTATTTTTCTGGAGCCAATACCGTATACATGTTCACAGTAATATGCATTTTTTGTTTCCTCTGAAGCAATTACCGCCGCCCGCTGTCCCTCCTTTTCCCGAAGTGCCGCCAGATGGTTAATCACCTCAACAACTTTCCCCTGTTCTCCCTCCACAATATACATCTGCCCCCTGGGCGCATAATGGCGGTATTTCATGCCGGGAGCCTTCGCCACAATATGTTTGGCAGGCTCAGAGGCCAGTATAGCCGGGTCTGTCTGCACTTCCCCAATCACCTGTTCCAGCATTTTCTTTGTGACATAACCCGGACGCAGAATCATCGGTACCGGTTCTGTCATGTCAACAATCGTTGACTCAATTCCAATTCCGACCTGACCGCCATCCAAAATCATTGCTATCCTGCCCGACAGATCTTCCACAACATGCTCCGCTTTTGTCGGGCTGGGTCTTCCTGATATGTTTGCACTGGGTGCGGCAATATATATATCCGACAGTCTGATTAATGCCCTTGCTACCGGATGGGACGGCATGCGGACTGCCACAGTCTGTAATCCCCCCGTTGTTGACAGAGGAATTTTGCTCTTTTTTCGAAAAATCATAGTCAGCGGTCCCGGCCAGTACGCCTTTGCCAACGCTTCCGCTTTCTCACTGACATATTCTGCAATATCATACAACGCTTCCCTGTCAGCAATATGAACAATCAGCGGATTATCAGATGGCCTTCCTTTCGCTGCATATATATTTTCTGCAGCCTCCGGAACAAGCGCATTACCGCCCAGCCCATACACTGTTTCTGTCGGAAATGCCACTATTTCTCCCTGTCTTAAAAGCTTACATGCACTAGTTAACTCTTCGTCACGAAACTTCTCCGGATTTATTTTCTGTACTATCGTTGTCATCACTGCCTCCATTTTCCAGATAATCGCAAACCCCCTGCGCAATCGCCCATGCAACCTCCTTTTGATAAGACTGGTCACAAAGCTTTTCTGCCTCTTCTGAATTGGACAAAAAGCCGCACTCCACAATCACTGCCGTTTTTTTCGTGTTTTTTAGAATATAGTATTCTGAATTTGCCTTTGCCTGCCGGTGGTTATCGGGATCCAGCGAATTGGCAAGCTGTGTCTGCAAAATCTTTGCAAGTTTTTCTCCCTCCACAGAGCCTGTGTGATAAAATACCTGTGCTCCTTTTGTATTTTCCCCGGAAAAACTGTTTTGATGAATGCTCACAACCAGATCTGCCTCTTCCTGATCCATTATTTCAATCCGTTTTTGTAAATCCGCTATTTTTTTATTGGAATCCCCCTCCTGATATAATCCGGCATCCTCCTCCCTTGTCATAATGACCTGGCATCCCTTTTTTTCCAGTGCCTCTTTCAGAAAAATACTAATCCCCAGATTAATCTCTTTTTCATAAGCACCATTGATTCCAACCTTTCCCGGATCAACGCCGCCATGTCCCGGATCAATTACAATCGTAGCGGCTGTCTCCTTTCCTGTTGTGTCAACAACATTTTTCACACCGCCACATAATCCCAGCAAACACAGACCAAGCACGCCAGCCACAGCAAGCAGGCTTTTCTTCGTTTTTAAATTTCCCCATAAATTCATATTTCAAACCCTTGCAATATCAGCACTTTTACTGTTATCATATGAATTTACAAGAATCCTCATGACATTTTTATTGTATTTCCCATTGCCCCGGCAGTGCAAAAATATACTTCATAAAAATCCTCCATGCCGAAGCGTCCGCGCTTTTTATGGATAATACCTGACTATCATATCCCATACGCTGCTCTCCTCCATGCCGAGCTTCCAGAATGCAGCCCCTGCCGTTTCCTGCTCATATACTGCCTTAAGCTTTGCTTCCAGCGAAGTGATATCCTCAAGCCAGAGCTTATGTATTACCCCATCCTCCGTATATTCCAGATAATTCATACTGGTGTCCTCATCCCACACCGTCTCTTGTCCGGAGTCCTCAACAATCTGCTTCGCATAGCTCATGGAACATGCTTCGGAATCCAGAACAACTTCACCATCCTTCGTTTTTTCTTTCCAATGCCTAGAGTAAAACGGCAAAGCAATCACCGCCTGCTCGGCAGGAACCTGCTCCAAAACTCCTGCAGTCGCATCTTCTACATAGGAAAGCGACGATACCGGCCCTGCTTCCTCTGACCCGGAGTAATACTCATCATATGCCATTGTAATCACATAATCAGCCACATTTGCCTGCTCCGTTCGGTCATAGTATTCGTTGTAATCTCTCAGCGGATAGTTGTCTATCGATAAAACAATCCCATTGTTCCGGCACATAATCCCCAATTCCCGGATAAACTGGATAAAATCCTCTCCGGAATCCTGTTTTACATTTTCAAAATCTATATTAATGCCATCCAGACTATACCGTATAGCCTCTGCAACCAAATTTTTAGCCAGCTTCTGACGTCTGCTGGTATAACCGAGTACCTTTCCGATTTTCATATTCGGACTAAAATCATCGCATAATCCCCATACGTCCACTCCATTCTGGTGTGCCTGTGTCACATAAGTATCACTTGCAAGAGAAGAGATGTTTCCCTCATTGTCAGACGTTTCAAACCAGGTCGGACTGACTACATTGACACCCTTTGTTTCTGATAACAGATTTAGCAGACCGGTATTCGCCGTCTGGTTTGTAACCTGATGCCATACCAGGCTGATTTTTTCTTCTTTTAAGATATGTGTATAATCTTCTTCTGCAAAATCAGTTGTATCCGTCTCCTGATATACTGTCTGCAGATATTTTGCTTTCACATATCCCACCACTCCAGTTTCTTCCATTACCTTACAAAAACCAGTTTCCTCATCTTCCGCATCCAAAAGCCGGAGCTTTGTCCCCTCCTGCAAGTCCACCAGAATTTTCGCCTTGATATCCGGATTCACGCGCAACGCACAATCCGTATCTGTATTTGTGTAATCTTTCTCCTGATCATATTCGCAGGTAATGACAATGCGGTCAGGATCCTCATAAAACGCATACTCCAACGCTGTATAATCCTGTACATAATCCAATGCAATATATATGCTGTCATCTTCACGGTATACAATTTCATATTCCTTTGTCTGCTTACTGTTATTCTGATAATAATCCTTTGTTCCCGGCTCTGTTTTAATTACCGCACTTGACGTAGTATACAATAACAGATTTTCATTGCTGTCCCAGTAAAAGCGGGAATTAAACAACTCCTGCACCAAATCAAACCCAACATATGCCTGCCCATCATGATAACGTCCTTTTTCCTCCAAAATCTCATCTTCCACAACGAGAGCCAGCTCCCCATCCTCATTTTTAAAATAATCTGCCAGCTCCATTTTTTCTGTATTAGGAGAAAACTTCTGATAAAAATATATGCCCGCAGCCACCAGCAGCACAATGACAACGAACGCAGCCGATACCAATATGATCTTTTTTTTCTTCATGTATTTTTCCTCGATTTCCATACATAATGATACTATCCTATAATAGTATAACACGTTTTATCCCGCGGGGCAAACACAAGCACGTACTGCCTGTTTCCGATTTCAAAATGCCGACCGGACACACTCTTTTTGTGCGGGAAATCCCGGGCAAGATCCCCCACACTTCAGAGTTACGTACAGATAAGGCTTCATTCCTATGTCAGACACTCCCGATATGGTCAAAATCAATTCTGACTATCCTGCCGTGATCATCACTGACATAGCTTTTCATGTAACAGCCGTGCTCCATCAACATCATTTGTTCCAGAGAATCACAGGAGGAATAGATTCTTCCATCTACTGCTACTGTCATCCCTGCTTTCCGGGCACTGGTAATCTCTTCTAAAAGCCATTGCATCATATCGTTTTCTGTCTCATTTGATTTTGCATCCAATTTCCCATCCTCCTATCGTATCAGTACAGGCACTATGCAACTTTCCAATAAGCTACGGTATTTTCCGGCAAAACATTTCTTTTAGGCAAAAACCGTACTTTGGTACAGATGTGATACGTTACAGAAGCTCCCGGCTTCCGGCACAGCTTCCTGTCCTGATATAATTTGTAACAGCCGGCGACTTACGAATCCTGTTATCGTTTGCTCAGGAACATTTCCATCACGCTGACATATGATAAAACAATCTCCTGCAGTGTCTGACCGCCTTTTCACCTCCTTTTTCCACGGATTCGTTTTCGCTGGCTGTATTATATGACACGAAAAACACAAAAACTATTGGCAAATTAGTGAAAAAAAATTTTTATTTTTGTTGCATAAATCAAGATTTTTTTATTTTTCTCACATTTTTCACACATTTGAAAATAATAAACAAAAAACACAAATTCTTCTAGTATGAATTTTTCTGTTTTAACAAAACATATAGATTGATAATCGCCATGTACTGTATAGGCAGTTATTTCCACACAAGTTATGAATTGACTTCTCCTTCAGATTAACATATAATTTTGTACATAGAAGAATGCTTTTGCATTTCTTCTGTTTCTACACATTAAAATTAAGATAAGAAAGGAAGTGAGCCTATGCGGATTGAAAAAATAAACGACAGACAAATTCGCTGTACCCTGAACCAAAAGGATTTGTCAGAGCGGGAAATCGGCATTACCGAACTTGCTTATGGCACTTCAAAGGCAAAAACATTGTTTCGAGATATGATGCAGCAGGCTTCCTATGAATTTGGTTTTGATTCGGATGATCTTCCTCTTATGATAGAAGCGATACCTCTGTTGCCGGAAGCATTAATTCTGGTCATCACGAAAATAGAGGAACCGGATGAACTGGATACCCGTTTTTCCACTTTTACTGAGGTAGAGGATTGGGAAATTTCAGAGGATTCTCCCTATGATGAAGATTATATGTATATCGAGGATGAAAACGCACCTGAATTATATAATGAAAAGGCCGGGAATCATTTCAGCGATGAAAGTGAATGGAATTATCCTGAAGAAACAAGCCAAAAAGCATACGAATTTCCAAAGGCGGATTCTTCCAAAACAGATGAGACAGACTTTATTTCCCTTCCTGAAGTTTTAGGAATGGAACCTCACCCAAAAACCAGTGAGACAACGCCTGTCACAGATCTTGTCGTGATTTTTTCTTTCCCAACTCTGGATGCCGTAACACAGCTTGCATACCAAATCCATTCATTGTGTCCCGGGAAGAATACTTTATATAAAGATTCCGGTTCCGGATGCTATTATCTGGTGCTTCACCGCGAAAAACAGGCACCTGACGCATTCGGCAAAATCTGTAACTTCATATATGAATATGGTACTCCAGTGAAAAATGCCGCTGCAAGGCAGCATTATATGGAAGAACATTTTACGCCTGTCATCTCCGGCAATGCGCTCTCTGTTCTTGCAAAAATTTAAAAGCTGCAGATGGCAATGTACTTTCCGTTCCTGCATGAATTTAAAGCTGCAGATGGCAATGCCATCTCTCTGTTCCAGCACACAAAAACCAGACATCCAATGGATGTCTGGTTTTTGTCAAATAGGAAACGAAGTTTCTTATCCCATAAAAAGCTGAATTAAATTTATTTTTTAGCTAAATATTCGTTTACTGTTGTCACCAGCTCCTGTGCATCTAAGCCATGAACCATAGCTGCCTCCTCCAGGGTTTCTCCCTGTGCGGAAGGACACCCGATGCAGTGCATACCGGATGCCATCAGAATCGCCGCAATACCGGCATCCACCTGAAGCATATCGGATATTACCATCTCTTTATTTACTGTTGCTGCCATATCTATTTCCTCCATTTGTGTGTTCTATTTTAAGCAATCCGTCAGAAAACGGATTGCATCAAAACAATTTCCTCATCAATAGAAAAGGGCGCCGAATAGTAATCTGGATTCCTCCAAAGCCGATCCGGCAGCCCTGTCATCTGTGAATGAGCAAACTCATTAGCCCTCTGAAATTGCACCTGAAGGGCAGGTTCCTGCACAAGCGCCACAATCGATACATGCATCTGCATCAATCTCATAATGTGTTGCGCCCTCGGAGATAGCTCCTGCAGGACATCCGCCTGCACAAGCGCCACAACTAACACAAGCGTCTCCAATTACATATGCCATAGTGATTTTCCTCCTTTTCCTCTTAATGCTTCCATTCTAATACACTTTTTCTAATTTTACAAGAGAAAAAGGATACTTCCTTCATTTCCCAAGAAAGTATCCCCCTTTTTCAGAAAAAATATACCGCTTTCCGCCGAAAAAATTTGTAAAATGATAATTTTTATCAACTAATCCAATACTTAATATTCGATGTACCAGCCAACTGATTCGTATTAGAAATCAACTTCCGTGTCATAATAACAGCACTTTAACAGCTTCTCCATTTCTTCTTGGGACGGCTGACGCGGATTAGAGCCTGTACAGGCATCCAAAATTGCATTTGCCGCAATGTCTGGCAGCTTTTCAAGGAATTCGGCCTCTGAAACCATTGGTTCTTCTGCAATCACACCGCCTTCACCATAATTCTGAATAGACTGTGGTATCTTTAAATCATCGTTCATTTGACGCAAAAACTGAATCAGCAAATCTACCTTTTCATCCTCACTGTTTCCGCCCAAATGAATAAAATCAGCAATTTCCGCATAACGTTTTTTCGCCGCTGCATCCTTGCTGTTATACCGGATTACCTTTGGCAGATACATTGCATTGGCTGCGCCGTGTATGATATGACCTCCGCGAAAAGCTGCACCAGTCTTATGTGCCATTGAGTGAACAATGCCAAGCAACGCGTTGGAAAACGCCATTCCCGCAAGACATTGTGCATCATGCATCGGCGCCCTTGCCGTCATATCCCCCTGAAATGAATTTACCAGATTCGCCTTAATCATCTGAATGGCATGCAATGCCAGGGGATCCGTATAATTGCAGTTTGCAGTAGATACATATGCCTCAATCGCATGTGTCATAGCATCCATACCCGTGTGTGCCGCAAGCTTGGCAGGCATCGTCTCTGCCAGATCCGGATCTACAATCGCAACATCCGGCGTAATCTCAAAATCAGCAATCGGATATTTTATGCCTTTCTGATAATCTGTAATAATCGAAAAAGCCGTTACCTCAGTAGCCGTTCCTGACGTCGATGGGATAGCGCAAAAATGTGCTTTTGTACGGAGTTTCGGAAGCCCAAACACCTTACACATATCCTCAAAAGTAGTCTCCGGATATTCATATTTAATCCACATTGCTTTCGCTGCGTCAATCGGCGAACCGCCTCCCATCGCTACAATCCAGTCCGGTTCAAATTCCGCCATCACCTCAGCGCCGCGCATAACTGTCTCAACTGATGGATCCGGTTCAATCCCTTCAAACAGCTTTACCTCCATGCCCGCTTCCTGCAGATAGCCTACTGCCTTATCCAGAAAACCATTTCTTTTCATAGAGCCGCCGCCAACACATATAATTGCTTTTGCACCTTGAAAATCCTTCAACGCCTCTAATGCACCCTTTCCGTGATACAAATCTCTCGGTAATGTAAACCTTGCCATAGTAATCCTCATTTCTGCGCACATTCTCTGCACATAACAGGTTTGTGTCAAGTGCGCACAGACACAAATCCCGCGTGTGAAAAAAGAATTTTCACACCAAGCCTTCTGTTTTTCGACATTTCGCCCATATTCCCAAAAAATGTCATACATTTCACGCAACACATTAATTTTATCACTACAATTCTGCAGCGTCAATCATTCTTCAACACGAAATAAATTTCGTCGAAATTTATTTCGTCGAAATTTATTTCGATGGCTACATCGACTGATGACAACGCAGCAGATGGAAATTCAGACAAATATAAAGTCGATTTAATTTGGAGACAAGGTACTAGTACAGCGTTTTCAAAATTCTTGTGCAAATAATCTATCTATGATAGAATG
>JAJQGL010000116.1:0-8001 GCA_021200535.1 Clostridiaceae bacterium
TCCAAAAAGTCCGGCGTCACGGAAACAATATCCGCTACTGCCATAGTATTTTGTGCCGTCAGTGCTGTGACCGCACTCATTGCATACACGCCATTTGCCTGCATCGTTTTAATATCTGCCTGAATCCCTGCACCGCCGCTGGAATCACTTCCTGCTATTGTCAATACTGCTTTCATTTGTTACTCCGTTTTTTCTGCACTGCCAAAAGATATCTTCTATGTAACTGTAAAATGCCCTCCCAGCTGCACGGCCATGCCGGCGCCGCACCCACCGGAAGGAATGGTAAATCTTGACTGCCATCTACACAATATATCTGGCGTCCTCCAGGCTTTCCAGATATAAATCCACAAGACCGCGAATGGCATCCTGTTCCTTTTCTGAGGAAGGATCGTGTATGCCCGCTGTCAGATAACCAGCCTTTTTTGCGGTTCGGATGCCGTGAAGGGAGTCTTCAAAGACCAGAGAATGCGCTCTGTCTGTTCCCATAAATTCCCTTGCGCGGTCGTAAACAGCCGGAGACTCTTCCTTGCCGATTCCCACCTCCGGACAGGTAAATACCCCATCAATATATTTCGACAGCCCGGTTCGTTCAAATGCCGGCGTCACAAGTTCTCTGGCGCTCGCCGTGGCAACCGTCACTTTTACCCCTGCTTTTTGCAGCGCCTGCAATAGCTCTGCAGCTCCGGGCTTTGCCGGAATTTCCTCCTGATATGCCTTTAATATCAATGCAACAATCTCATTTACAATCTGTTCTGTCGTCTTTTCAAGCGGAAAATGTGTCCGAAGATACTCTGCGCCGCCTGTCATGGTCTTGGTCGCAACAAACGCATTGCAGTCAGTTTCCGTGAAAATCCCCTGTGTGGCCAGATAACGGCCTGTAATCGTTTCCCATACCGGCATTGAGTCCAAAAGGACTCCATCCATATCAAATATCGCGCCCTGCAGTTTTTTTTCGGCAAGCATCAGCTGGTCAACCTCACAGCGCATCCTCTCTGCTGCCGCCGTAATATCTCTGCTCGCAAACAGCGCACGGATCACTGCCACACCCGCCATGCCGGATCCCGCCAGCTGCGGTATATTATCCTGCGCCACTCCGCCAATCGCAACAACCGGAATCGAAACGGCATGGCAAATCGCAGAAAAATCTTCAAAGGAAAGCGGTTTTGCATCCTCCTTTGTCGCAGTGCCAAACACCGCCCCGGATCCAAGATAATCCGCACCCTGCTCCTGTGCCGCAAGCGCCTGCTCTACGGTTCTTGCAGAAACTCCGATTATTTTATCTGCGCCCAGCAGCCTTCTTGCCTGTTCCGGTTTTCTGTCTGTCTGTCCCAGATGTACCCCGTCTGCGCCGCAGGCAAGCGCAACCTCAACATTATCATTGATCAGGAAAGGCACGCCAAAGCGTCTGCACAACGCACCGACCTCATTTGCCTCACGCAGAAATTCTTCCTGCGCCAGATTCTTTTCCCGAAGCTGCACCATCGTTACACCTCCGCGCAGCGCCTGCTCCACCTGTTCACAGAGCGGCCTTTCTCTTGTCCAGCTTCTGTCTGTCACCGCATATAACCGCAGTCTGTCTCTTTCTATTGCCATATCATTCTCCTTATCTACTGTATATATGCCCTGTTAACGAAAGGGAACATTGTTCCTGTTTTCGCGCACACGCCCTCACCTAATGGGTTTCTGTCTGTCAAAACGAAGTTTCTGTCTGTCAAAACGAAATTTCTTTTAAATTGTCCTCTAAAATCCCTGCAGAACGGCGCAGCCTTGCCAGTTCATCCTGATCCAGCGAAATCGGCACCTGCATCTCTATTCCATCCTTCCCGACAATAGCCGGCATACTAAGCACCACATCCCGGATACCATATGCCCCCTCCATCATGGCAGAAACCGGCAATATGGACTTTTCATCCCGCACAATCGCCTCACAGATGCGTTTGACAGACATGGCAATCCCATAATAAGTCGCCCGTTTTTTCCGTATAATCTCATAGGCACTGTCTTTTACCCTCTGTGCAATCTTTGCCATTTCCTGTTCATGATGATAAAATCCTCTCAGCTCACAAAATTCGTGAACCGGTATTCCAGAAACATTGGCACTGCTGAAAGCAGCAATTTCACTGTCGCCATGTTCCCCGACAATAAACGCATGGACGCTTCGGCTGTCCACACCCAGATGCTCTCCAAGCAGATGCTTTAAGCGCGAAGTATCCAATACCGTACCAGAGCCAATAACACGGTTTTTCGGAATACCGCTGAGCTTCAATGCAACCTGAGTCAGAACATCCACCGGATTTGACACAATCAGCAAAATCCCATGCTGGTTTCTTTTTGCAACCTCTGGAATAATTGACTGGAAAACCGCTGTATTTTTCCGGATCAGATCCAGCCTCGTCTCACCTTCTTTTTGATTCGCACCCGCTGTTACTATAATAATGGCTGCATCAAAAATATCATCATAATCCCCGCCATAAATCTTCATTGGCCTTGCCAGCGGAATCCCATGGCTGATATCTAACGCTTCACCAGACGCCTTATCCCGGTCCACATCAATCAGCACCATTTCCGAAAAAAGCCCGCTCTGCATCAGACTAAATGCCGAAGCAGAACCCACAAAACCACAGCCAATGATTGCCACCTTCCGCAAATTCACCTTACATCCGTCCATATTTATCCTCATTTCTGCAAACCTGCTCAGCCCATGCCGTACGGCACAGCCGGCTTTGCCGGTTCTTCCGGCTTTTGCCTCATTAGGATATACCAAAATAAACCGTTTTATGCAATAAATGCGAATCTGCTGTATTTTCTATTTCTTTTCTTCGATTTTCTGCAAAATATCAACGGTATGCGCACTGGCTCCAAGAAGCTCATACCTCTCACACGTAGCAAGGTGATAAGAAAGAAACAGCTGATATGTCTCTTCATCCATCGCATTTAAAACTGGACGGAGATAATTTGCCGGCCCATCTGCCGCAATGATCTGCAGGCGCTTCAGCCCGGAAGACTCCTGCAGGCGGTTGATTTCATCCACACGCACATAATCATACAAATCCTCTTCTGCAGAAATGGTCTGGAAATCCTCTGTCAGCTTTCCCGCCTGCAGGCTTTCTTTGATACAGTTTTCTTTAAAACCATGTGTAATCACACTAAACTCATTCATGCAGTAAGCAGCCAGAACCACACCGCCCGGCTTTGCTACCCGTTTTGCCTCAGAAAGCGCCTGAAGCTTGTCTGCAAACGTATACAGATGATACAGCGGTCCAAACAATAATACCATATCAAACGTATTGTCTGCAAACCGTGACAGCTTCAGCGCATTTCCCTGATACGCTTTGACACGGCTCTTTTTTGCTTTTAAAATCCCTAAATTGTACCTCACCAGCTCCACCGCAGTCACATCATACCCTTCCTCCGAAAGGGCGACACTGTATCTGCCTGTTCCTGCCCCCACATCCAAAATCTTCGGTTCCAAAAATTGCTGCAGATAACGGTGAATATATTGCATCGATGTCACATATTCAATGTTTCCGTGCCGTCTGGTCAACCGCTTTTCCTCATTGAATTTATTGTAATATTTTTCCAGCTCCGTCAATCGTCCGCTCTCCGTTCTCTGTTTTCTTTTCCAGTACAACAGTGCTTTTTTTGCCGCACGTCCCCCTTTCGGTCAGACAGAAGCAGGCAGATTGCCGAAACCAACGTTTCATACATTCTGCCTGCAGGAACACTTATTCATTTTCTGCGTATTTCTGCTTCTGCCATTCATACATATCTGCAAGTGTAACCGTATCAATCACATTGTTGACCGCATCATTGATCTTCTTCCACAAAATTACATTTACACAGTATTCCTGGCGCACACAGGATGACTCGCCGTCCTCCTCGGCGCAGGGTGCAGGAGCCAGATTTCCCTCTGTAATGCGCAAAATTTCTCCAACTGTATACTCTCCCGGTTCTTTGGAAAGCAAATAGCCGCCTTTCGGACCGCGCGTGCTGTTCAAAAGTCCCGCCTTGTGCAGCGCAGACGCAATCTGCTCTAAATATTTTTCAGAAATATTCTGACGCAGCGCTACCTCTTTCAGCTTTACCGGCGCACCATCATTGTAATACGCCAGATCAAGCATAAACAATAACGCATACCGCCCTTTTGTGGTAAACATCATCTTAGTCAACTCCTCTTTTTCCACCGAAAAGCACGGACTTCGCATACGATGTACCAGTCACCTTTGGCAGCAATTACTGCGACAATCATACTCTAATCTGCCACCGGTTGTCAAGCATCTATGCGCATCCTGCCGTCAGGATACCGCCTCAAACTGGCTGTTATACAATTCGGCATAAAAACCTCCCTGCCCGAGCAATTCCTGATGGGAGCCCTGCTCAATAATGTCCCCGTCCCGCATTACCAGAATCAGGTCAGCATCCTTAATCGTCGACAGGCGATGGGCAATCACAAAGCTTGTGCGTCCTTTCATCAGATTATCCATCGCTTTCTGAATCCGGACCTCCGTGCGGGTATCCACAGAAGAAGTCGCCTCATCCAGAATCAAAATCGGATTGTCTGCCAGAATCGCCCGCGCAATAGTCAAAAGCTGCTTTTGCCCCTGGGAAACATTGCTTGCATCTTCATTCAGCTCCATCTGGTAGCCGCCGGGAAGTGTCTGGATAAAGCGGTGCGCATGCGCTGCCTTTGCCGCTGCTATTACCTCTTCATCGGTTGCGTCCAGCCGTCCATACCGGATGTTTTCCATGATGCTGCCCTTAAACAGCCACGTATCCTGCAAAACCATGCCAAAGGCATCCCGCAAATCTCTCCGGTTAAAGTTTCGGATATCATGGCCATCTACCCGAATGGCACCCTGATTGACATCATAAAAACGCATCAATAGCTTTACCATAGTCGTTTTTCCGGCGCCGGTCGGCCCCACAATGGCAATTTTCTGTCCTTTCTGAACCTCTGCGCTAAAATCCTTCACAATAATCTTATCCGGCTGATAGCCAAACTGCACATGGTCAAACGAAACCCTGCCGTCAATATGCTCTAAGCTTACCGGATTTTTTACGTTCTGTTCTTCTTCCTCTTCTTCCAGAAACTCAAAGACACGCTCTGCCGCTGCAGCCATAGACTGCAGCTGATTCATCACCTGCGCCATCTGCTGGATTGGCTGGGTAAACTGACGCACATACTGGATAAACGCCTGAATATCACCAATCGTAATCGTTCCATTGATCGCAAGAATACCTCCGGAAACTGCTACGCCAACGTATCCCAGGTTACCGACAAAGGTCATAATCGGCTGCATCAGACCGGAAAGGAACTGGGACTTCCACGCCGACTGATAGAGTACGTCATTTGTCTCATCAAAATGCTTCAGTGTCTCACTCTCTTTATTAAACGCTTTAATGATCATATGACCGCTGTAGGTTTCTTCTACCTGTCCATTGATATGCCCCAGGTATTCCTGCTGTGTCTTAAAATATTTCTGGGATTTTTTCACCACAAAAGAAACCAGAAGAATCGAGACCGGTAAAATCACCAGCGCAATCAATGTCATTAACGGAGAAATGCTTAGCATCATCACCAGAACGCCCACAATCGTAAACACACTTGTAATAATGGTGGTAACACTCTGGTTCAGCGCCATTCCCAAAGTATCTACATCATTTGTGATTCTTGACAGCACCTCACCATAGGTTCTGCTCTCAAAATATTTCATTGGCATACGGTTGATTTTTTCTGAAATCTCCCGGCGCATCCGGTAGCAGAGCTTCTGTGTGACACCGGTCATCAGCCATCCCTGAACAAACACAAAAACTGCACCGAGAAGATACAGGCCAAGAGTAAACAGCAAAATCTTCGCAATATAAGAAAAATCAATTTCTCCTGTCCCTGCAATTTTTCCCATTAGGCCTTCGGCCAATGCAGTGGTAGCCTTTCCCATAACCTTCGGTCCCAAAACATTGCACAGCGTTGAAAGCGCCGCGCAGACCATGACAACAATAACCGCAAGCTTAAATTTTCCAATATAGGCAACCAGCTTTCCAAGCGAGCCACGAAAATCCTTTGCTTTCTCAACCGGCATCGCTCCGCCCCTTCTTCCGCCCATCGGTCTGTGCCCTGTTTTTTCTGTACTCATCTACTGTGCCTCCTTTCCCTGAAGCCCAAGTTCCTTTTCTGACATCTGGGAACGGGCAATCTGTTCATATACCTCACAGCTTTGCAGCAGCTCCTGATGCGTTCCGGCTCCAACAATCCTTCCATCATCCAATACCAGAATCTGGTCTGCGCCAATGATGGTGCTGATGCGCTGTGCCACTATGATTACCGCACTGTCCTGCACCTTTTCGGACAGTGCATTCCGCAGCGCAGCATCCGTTTTCATATCGAGTGCAGAAAAGCTGTCGTCAAATACAAATAAACCCGGATTTTTTGCAATCGCCCTGGCAATCGAAAGCCTCTGTTTCTGCCCTCCGCTCACATTGCTTCCGCCCTGCGCAATCCTGCTGTGAAAACGCTCCGGCTTTGCATCAATAAACTCCATTGCCTGCGCAATGCCTGCTGCCTCTTTTAGTGTCTCTTCCGATGCGTCCGGTACTCCAAAGCGCAGATTGCTGTCAATGGTCCCGGAAAACAATACCGCTTTTTGCGGCACAAACCCGATCTGCTCACGCAGATCAGACATACTAAGCTCTCGGATATCTGTTCCATCATACGTTATTTTTCCTTCTGTCACATCGTAAAGTCTTGGAATCAGATTCACCAGCGTAGATTTCCCACAGCCGGTACTTCCGATAATTGCTGTGGTTTTACCCGGCTCTGCCACAAAGCTGATGTCGGAAAGCACATCTTCCCCAGCTCCCGGATAGCGGAAAGAAACATGATGAAATTCCAAAATTCCCTTCCCCTTCTCCAATGCCTTTGGATGTTCTGCGTCCTGAATGGACGTCTCTGTCCGCACAACCTCCTCAATCCGCTCTGCTGCAACCCCGGCTCTCGGAAGCATAATAGACATCATGGTCAGCATCAGGAATGCCATGACAATCTGCATTGCATATGTGATAAACGCTGTCATTTCCCCTACCTGAAGCAGCCCGTCATCGATCTTATGTGCAGCTACCCAGACAATCAGCACATCAACACCATACATGATCGTCATCATCCCCGGCATCATAAAACTCATGACACGGTTTGTAAACAGCTGCGTTTTGGTCAGATCTCTGTTTGCCGCATCAAACCGTTCCTCCTCTTTCTTCTCCCTGCCAAAAGCGCGGATTACGCTCAGACCGGTTAAAATCTCTCTGGAAACCAGATTCACTGCATCAATCAGCTTCTGCATCATTTTAAATTTCGGCATGGCAACTGCCATCAAAAGCAGGACAAAGCCAACAATCAAAAGCACCGCCAGCACAATAATCCAGCCCATGCCCGCACCGGTCTGAATAACTTTAATAACACCGCCAATCCCAAGAATCGGCGCATATACTACCATCCTCAGTATCATCACTGTAACCAGCTGAATCTGCTGTACATCATTTGTGCTTCTCGTAATCAGGGATGCTGTAGAAAAATGATCCATCTCCTTATTGGAAAATCCAACAACCTGATGAAATACCCTGTGGCGCAAATCTCTTCCGACTCCCGCTCCTACTCTGGATGCACACAGGCTCACGAGGATGGCCACCGTCCCCATCAGGAAAGCGAGCAAAAGCATTTTGATGCCTGACAGCCACAAATAATGCATCTGCTTCGCATCCAAATCTACACCAGCTTCCTCTTCTCTGTCTGATGCCCACGCAATCCCCATTGACTGCAGCGTGGAGCCGCCAATCGTATCCTGCATCTGACGAAAGCTTTCTCTTGCCTGTTCCACCATTTCCTGCAGCGCCTGTGTATCTGTCTGCCCGGACTGTACTGCATCTGTCCCTGTATCTTCCTGTCCAGACTGCAATGCATCTGTCCCTGTATCTTCCTGTCCAGACTGCAATGCATCTGTCCCTGTATCT
>JAJQGL010000116.1:8101-14015 GCA_021200535.1 Clostridiaceae bacterium
TCCTGTCCGGACTGCAATGCATCTATCTCTGTATCTGCCTGTGAATCAATCAGAATCGGCAAAAGCAGTTCCTGGTCCAGCTCGTCAAGCTCTGGTTCAGACAATTCTTTTCTTTCGCAAATACCATCCTCCACAGAATACGTTTCCTCCCAAAGCGCTTTTTCCTGATCATCCATAAACAGAAGAATGCGTTCATAGCGTTCCTGCGTAATTTTTTCCGGCACAATATGCTCCATGCCCCCATCCTGAATGCCTACATCAATGATATCTGAGGTATACTGCGGCAGCGAAAGCTCACAATATGCCTGAACCAGTAACAGCACTACAATTACAAGCACCATTCTCCAATGCGGCGCCAAATTTTTAAATATCTGTTTCATAGACCTTCCTTTCCGGCTACATTTTCTGCCTCAAGCCAGTTATTAATTAGACAATATGCTGTCACACCGGCTATTACGTCTCCTTTTTACAGTATGGACGTTTTTTTATCTCATCTTCACAAATTTCGTATAATTGATCCAGCATGTCAAACATTTTTTTGGTATTTTCCTCTCCAAACCTTGTATGAACCGCATCCGTAAAATCATTTATAATCCCGGTACTCTGCTTATACACCGCCCTTCCTGCCTCTGTCACCTGAATATAACTGTTTCTCCTGTCGTTTTCACACACGCTGCGGCTTGCCCAGCCGCATTCCTCCAAATGCTTAATGGTTCTGGATATGGACGGAGGCGACACATGCATATGCCTCGCCAGATCAGATACCGTCAGCCCATGGGGCTGTGTTTTCTCCGTCATGACAAGTGCTTCCAGAAGAATGTAATTACTCTGGGATACATCAGGTAACATTGTTCTGATTTTCAGCTTTTGAAAGCGAAAAAACGTTAACATTAACCTTTGCCGTAAATCATTCAAATACTCATCTCCTCCCCAAATTTACAGTAACATTAACAAATGCTTAACACAGTTAATCATTAACCGTGTTAAGCATTCTAACATAGATACCTTCTGTTTGCAAGGTGTATTTTAGTGTAAAACGCTCCAGAATGGAGATTAATAAGGCTTTTTTAAATGACTTTTATAAAAATTTATTCTCCCCTGCAACATTTAAATTAATAGTCAGCTGTCCATCCTGATCTTCAGACATATTACCCGAATTTGTACCAGTAATAATATCAATTTTCGAATCAGGTATTTCTAATCCCCAATTATCCCATCCATTAAAGTTATTACGGGCAAACTACCAAGATACTTCTTCTGCAATGTCTTGGTTGTCAAATCCTTCGGCACCGGCGTTACATCAATAATTCCAGCTATATTCCCTTCCTTTCAAATTTGTATAATAAAGACTGATTTCGCCAACATTATTTCTATATATACGATTGACCATATAACAAAATTCGTGTATAATTTTGTTATCAGATAGGAGGTGTCAGCTATGCCAGCAATCAAATCAAGTGCCGATTTAAGGAATAATTACAACGAAATATCAACTTTCTGTCATGACTATTCCGAACCGGTTTTTATTACGAAGAATGGAAAAGGTGACTTAGCTGTTATGAGCATTGAAACCTATGAAGAACTTACCAGTCGCTTTGAATTGTATGGTCTTATCAAAGAAGGAATGGACGATATCGCTCTTGGTAACACCCGTCCTTTTTCTGAGGCTATGTCAGATATAAGGAGCAGACGTAAAAATCGATGAGTTATCGTATTCATATCACTTCTACCGCCGAACGAGACATTATGAGTGCTGCTGATTACATTGAGTTTACACTCAAGAAGCCAAAAGCAGCCGATGATCTTTTGGACGAAGCAGAGGCCCAGATTAATTCTTTATCTGAGCTTCCTGAAAAATTTCGTCTCGTTGACGACCCTGTATTGGCAAGTTGGGAAATTCGATTTGTAATTATCAAAAACTATCTTGCCTTTTATACCATTGATAAAGAAACACAAACCGTAATTGTTGTGCGTTTTCTCTATCAGAAAAGCAACTGGAATGCCATTCTTCGCAAGGGATTTTCCCTTATCTAAGGAGTCCACTCCCAATGTGGATTCCTTTTTTAGTGCATATTCTTATACACAATTACTCCTGCGATTACTGCTACAATCACCGCAATCATTCCGACTAAGAGCTTCTTTGTCTTATAGATGCCCTTCATGATGTCTGTGGTTTCCGGACAGACTTTCAATTCATAACGAAAAGCAAAATGAGAACAGTCCACTTTATATAAAAGATTTACCAATCTAAACTGTCTTTATTTAACAAAAAATCGTATATCCCCATTATGAGCACCCCATCATCATTATAGTATTTTGCAGGTGTATCTTTTGTAATAATGATCTTTTTAAATGCATCACCCGTCAGCATCAAGGATCTCTGTTCTTGTTCCATTTTCTCCTGTGTAGGCATTGCAAACGCTGATTGAATATAATAACGCTTAGGCGCCTGATTACATACAAAATCTATCTCTAATTGCTTACGAACAGTGTTTCCCCCTTTTGTCGTCTTATTTACAGCTACCACACCAACATCAACATTGTACCCTCGCATTTTTAACTCATTAAATATAATATTTTCCATTGTATGTGTTTCTTCCATTTGTCTAAAATTTAATATGGCATTCCTAAGCCCCATATCCGTGAAATAATATTTTGAAGGAGTATCAATATACTTTTTACCTTTAATATCATAGCGCACTGCTTTGTCAATTAAGTATGAATCACATAAGTATTCAATGTAATTTGTCAATGTATTTTTACTTATTGTTTTCTGCTTTACACTTTTAAATGTTGCAGACAACCTGGACGGATTAGTCAATGATCCTATGGAAGAAGAAAGAATATTTAATAGATCCTCCAGTTCGGAACGGTTACGCACACGATGTCGTCCTACTATATCCGAAATATATGTTTCCTCAAACAGCGACTTTAAAAATGTTATTTTCTCCTCCGCTATCTTAAAATTTAATATCAGTGGAAGTCCTCCATAAAGCATATATTCATTCCAACCATCCTGTTTCGTACCATCATATACAGACATAAATTCCTCAAAACTAAGCGGATACATGTGAACCTCATCTCCACGTCCACGAAATTCCGTTATCACGTCTTTTGACAAGAAATGTGCATTACTTCCTGTAACATAAATATCTACATTTCCCATTCGAAGCAAACTATTTAGAACCGATTCAAACTGATCTAATAGCTGTACCTCGTCTAATAGCACATAAAACATTCCATCTCCACTTATTTTTTCCTTCAGATATGGAAAAAGTACATACGGATCTTGATATTGCTTATTTTCAAATGCATCAAATGCAATTTCTATAATATGATCTGTATTTACACCATTTGATAACAAATGGTTCTTAAAAAGTCGGAATAATAGATATGATTTTCCACATCGACGTATTCCCGTTATAACCTTTATTAGCCCATTATGTTTTTTACTTATCAATTTATCAAGATACGCATTTCTTTCAATTATCATATAAGACACCTCTCTATTGAACATTTTTACATGTTCTTGCATTTTTGTTCAGTTATAGTATATTCCGTTCCAAGTGAGCCACTTGCACGGTCAAACTGAGCCAGTCTCACGGAGACTGAGAGCCACCCTCACGGAGACTGAGCCAATGCTATTTAATGCTAATTACCAGGCAACTGTCTGTTAATTATAAACACAACTGAATAAGTCAAAGGTCATAGTAATCGTCTGGTAATGCGATGCTGTTTTCTTCCAAAACCTTTTTCAGAAAGTTTACCTGACGCTGGAGTGATTCTATTTCAGTCCAGTTGCCGTGACATAACTCATCACACTCTTCAAGTTCATGGCGGGTTAATATATAGTCTTGCCACTTGATACAGTAATGATCCTTACCATTGCTTGATACGCATGACAATGCAAATCTTTATATTGTCCACTATCATTCACAGTATTTGCATAAAATTCCAAAGCTCGCCCATAATTACCAAGTGCCATACCAAATCGAGGACAAAACCCAATGGCTTTACGATATATTCTTAGAGCTTCAATTACTCTGCCACATGAATCCAAAGCATTTGCGTAGTTTGTATAAATCAAAAGTAATTCATCTGAATATGGTTCGCATTTTTCCAAAAATTCGATTGCTTTTCTAAAATAGTAAAATGCTTGTTTTCGATAACCATTGGCTTTCACATTCTGCATACTACTGTCCAATTTTCTTTCATAATCGCACAAAGTACAATTTAAATAACACCGTCCTTTTGAATGCAATTTATCCGTTGGTTTTTCGTCGCTTTTTTCGTCGCTTTTTTGAGCGACGAATTATTTTAATTTATACATTTTTCCTTTTGTTTTTCCATCATCAACAAGCTTATCCAACGTAACCAATTCTGTGAGCAACTCTTTAGTTCTAGTATCCTTAAGCCCTAATAAACTAGCAATTTCACTAGTTTTATGCCATTCTCCATCTGACATAAACGTCAAAATATTTGCATATTGTCCTTGCTTCTTCTTAGTAACTTTTTTCGTCGCTTTTTCATACTCACTCAATTCTGCCTCTAAAAACGCCGGATGAATCGGTATTCTTACTCTCATAGCTCGTCTGTCATCATCTGTAAAAAATTCTGCTCTTGGAGAACCTAATTTCTCCAATTCTTCTTGTATCGTCGGGACACCAGTTGAATGTCCTTCAGACAAATCTAGCTCTCCTAGGAACTCACCTAATCTTCGATTTCTATAATATCTAGAAATAAATCTCTTACCCTCAGCTATTGTGCTTGCAGAGATTGACCTGTCTACTCCTGGAAAATTCATAATGTTGATGCAATCCGGCTCAATTTCAATCGTGATAGGTTCATTTGACATATAGTCTCTATGATAAAATGCATTTACGACAGCTTCCTCTATTGCCTCATATGGATAATTCTTAATTTTTACAGCTTGCATCTGCCCTTTTACCTTTATAACTTTTTCACGAATAAAAAGGTTTTCAATTCTATCCATTGTTGCTTGAATCATTTGTGGTACCGAACCTGTAATCTTTGGAAAATCTTCACTTATGCTTGGATTTTCAACACTTCCTTTAGGAAATGATGTCATCTGAACATAAGTATATCGAAAGAATTTTTCCGGATGTTCACAAAACATCATTAATGCAACATTTTGAATATATCGCATCTCTGGTGGACCTTCTAAGAGCTGCATCTCCTCAAGAATAGCCTCCACGCCACGTTCACTTACCTGTTTTGCTAATTTACTTCCAGTTTTTCTCAAATGGTCTTCTAATAAGACTGGTGAAATATCATCAAAAGTAGCCTTATGATTTGCTTTACAGTCAAAAGGTGTTTGATCAGTCATACTTATCAGTTCTCGTTCCTGTTCCGGATTCGCCTTTACAGAATTTGTACCATATCGAATATAATAATAATATTTCTTATCTTTTTTACTTGTGACATATTCAGGAACTTTATAAGGGCGCTGCTGCCCTGTTCTAATTACCAGCACAACAATCCATTTTCCATCAACTTCCACTGGAATAACCTTAGGAAAGTATGCAGGTGACATTACATTGTTGTACCCCAGCATATCTTTCTGTATTTTATCAATCATATTCTCTGGTATTCCTTCTACTGGTCTAACTGCTACACCATTTTTCTCTTTCACACCAATTACAACATATCCACCACCATCATTATTGTAATCATTAGCATATGCACAAACACTATGGTAAATATCATCTGGATTCCAACCTGTCTTAAATTCAATCCGGTCGGATTCCATTTTTCTTTTATTTAGTAAATTTTCAACACCAATTTCAAGTTCCACCAAAGCACCTCCATTTCATAATTTTATATTCAATTATCTATAATGTAACCGCTTAATAACAATGCGTCTATACTTAAACAGCATTCTACTTCATAATTA
>JAJQGL010000051.1 GCA_021200535.1 Clostridiaceae bacterium
CCAGACAACGACCATCCAGTTAAAGTACGGCCAGTCAGCCAACGGGCAGCCATCGGCAAGCCAGTTAAAGAACGGCCAGTCAGCTAAAGACCAGCCAACGCCCAGCCAGGCGACAGCCCCGGAGTCTCGTCTGCGGGAAATCAGGAACCGTCTGCGCAGTATCCGTCAATTTTTTTCGGCGATTGCCGGAATCATACGCAAAATTTACAGAAAGCTGAACTGGCTTAAGGACGCAAAAGCTTTTTGGCGTTCAGAAAATACGCGTCAGATGGTTTGCATCCTTAAGGATAATGTGTTACATTTATGGAGAAAAATAAAACCAAAGACAATTCGTGGAGACATTATTTTTGGCATGGAGGATCCGGCGGCAACCGGCCAGATTTTAGGGATTGCTGCAGTTTTTTATGCATGCTATGGAAAGGGAATTTCGATTACGCCTGATTTTACAGAAAAGAAACTGGAGGGAAATTTGCTGGTTAAGGGACGGTTCTCCCTGGCCACGGCAGTGGGAATTTTTTTCCGGATTTTGTTTAGTCATTCGTGGAAGCGGTTTGTGCGCGATTTTAATCAATTAAAGGAGGCATTTTAAATGGGAGAAAATAATTTTAAAGGGACGGTAGAGGCCCTGTTTAAAGGGATGGAGGGATTCATCACCAGCAAGACAGTCGTGGGAGATGCGGTGAAATTTGACGATGGCACGATTATTCTGCCTCTGGTGGATGTGAGCTTTGGTGTTGGAGCAGGCGCCTTTTCGGAGCAAAACAAAAAGGATAATGGCGGCGGCGCCATGGGCGGAAAAATCCAGCCGAGCGCCATTTTGGTGATTAGGGATGGCGAGACAAAGCTTGTCAATGTAAAGAATCAGGATGGTCTGACAAAGATTTTGGATATGGTTCCGGATTTGATCAAAAAGGTTGCGCCGGACAAAAAAGCCTCAAAAAAGGAGCAGGAAGAAGAGCAGGAGGACAGCAAAAACAGATAAAATGCTGAAATTCAGGAAAAATAACTTGCAATTTGTTCCCGCTTTTGGTAATATGTTCATGTTGCGCTAATGATACTGATTCAAATAGACGATAAATCAGGTGTTAAGGAATAGAATGAAGGAGGTGCTTACGATGGCAAAATGTGCAGTTTGTGGAAAGAGCGTTCACTTTGGTAACAAGGTGAGCCATTCACATAGAAGAAGCAATAAAATGTGGAAGCCAAACATTAAGTCTGTAAGAGTTAAAGTGAATGGCGGCACAAAGAAGATGCCGGTATGTACAGGATGTTTACGTTCTGGAGCTGTAGAGCGTGCGTAGGCGCTTACATGGTAGATGAAAGAGACCAGCGGTATGGTCTCTTTTTTCGATTGCAAAGGAATCGCTTCAACTGCAGAAAAGATTATATCCCAGCGTCAGGCAGGCCAGAATAACCAGCATGGCAAGAAAGCTGTTTCGCATAAAAAACATAATTGCCATTCCGATTGCAATCCAGAATAAAATAAAGCCAAGCATTCGCTTCATAAGGCTGTTCCCTCCAATGTGAAAATCAGTGATAACGTATCGCTTATATGAAAATCAATGATAACGTACGGCAGTTGTTTCTTTTTTAAAGGTGTAGTATACTATATGATAAAAGTTTTTGAGAATTGAATAGAATTTATAAGAAATAAAATGGGAGGAAGTCATATGAAAGGGAAGATGAATACCGACATGGGGAAAATCATTATTGACCGTGATGTACTGGCGAAGTATGCAGGCATTGCCACTACGGATTGTATTGGTGTTGTGGGGATGGCTGCAGTCAATATGAAAGATGGTGTGACAAAGCTTCTGAAAAAGGAAAATGCAGACAGGGGCGTTAATGTATACGTCAGCGAGGACCGGATTAAGGTCGAACTGCATATTATTGTGGCGTATGGCGTGAGCATTTCTGCTGTGGCGCGCAATATTCTGGAAAGTGTGCAGAGTAAGCTGGAGCAATATACCGGCCTGACGGTTGAACGGATTAACATTATTGTGGAAGGTGTTCGGATTGTAGACGAGGGCTAGGAGGAGAAACTGTGAGTATGGAAAGAATGGATGCAGGCATGGTGCGGAAAATGTTTCTGGCGGGGGCCAGGGCATTGGAGGCCAAGAAAGAATATATTAACGAATTAAATGTATTTCCGGTTCCGGATGGGGATACCGGTACAAATATGACCATGACAGTTATGGCAGCGGCAAAAGAGGTAAGCCAGATGGAAAATCCGGGAATGGATGAGTTAGGCAAGGCAATTTCTGGTGGCTCCCTCCGCGGTGCCAGAGGAAATTCCGGTGTGATTTTATCTCAGATTTTCCGCGGTTTTATCAAGTCGGTCCAGGGCAATGATGAGTTGGACGTCACGATACTCGGCAATGCGGTGATTCATGCGTCAGAGACGGCATATAAGGCTGTGATGAAGCCAAAGGAGGGAACGATTCTTACTGTCACAAGGGCAGGCGCAGAGAAGGCCAGGGAGCTTTTGATCGAGGGAACGGTTACTGATATCGTGGAATTTTGTGATCTGGTATCCGGGAATATGGAAGAGGCGCTGCTCCAGACACCGCATCTGCTTCCGGTACTAAAGCAGGCAGGCGTAGTTGATTCCGGCGGAGAAGGACTAATGGCTTTTGTTCGGGGTGCGATTGACGCGCTGAACGGAAGAATAGCGGATTTTACGATAAAAGTGGGCGGTAATGCCACCGTAGTAAAAGCAGGCGCAGCAGAGGAAGCGGACATTCCATTTGGCTACTGCACAGAATTTATTATTATGCTGGAACGCAATGGAAGTTCGGTCGAAGTACAGCTGAAGGAATATCTGCAGAAGCTTGGAGATTGCGTAGTTGTGGTATCGGATGATGATATTGTAAAAGTACACGTCCATACCAATGACCCGGGTCTTGCCATCCAAAAAGCATTAACTTATGGGGCGCTGACCAGTATTAAGATTGATAATATGCGGGAAGAACACCATGAAAAGGTAATCCATGACAAAGAAAAAGCTGCAGCAGAAAACAGGGACATACAGGAGAAAGAGCAGCAGATGCCAAAGAAAGAAACTGGCTTCGTTGCGGTATCGTCAGGAGAAGGGCTTGCGGATATCTTCAAAGACTTAGGTGTGGATTTGGTTGTTGAAGGCGGTCAGACAATGAATCCAAGTACAGAGGACATTCTGGATGCAGTTGAAAAAGTCAATGCCGATGCGGTTTTTATTCTGCCGAACAACAGTAATATTATTCTGGCGGCGAAGCAGGCAGGCGATATGATAGAGGATAAGGATATTTATGTGATTCCGTCAAAAAATATTCCGCAGGGCATCACAGCCATGATCAATTATATGGCAGGCAGGGAAAATGAGGAAAACAGCCGGTGTATGACAGAGGAAATGGAGCGGATCCGTTGTGGCCAGGTGACGTATGCAGTCCGTGATACCAATATGGATGGCCAGGAAATTAAAAAGGGCGATTTTATCGGGCTGACGGACAAAAATTGATAGCAGTCAGTGAATCGGCAGGCGGAGCTGCAAAACAGCTGGCGGAGACCTTGCTCGATGCTTCTTCCGAGCTGGTTAGCCTGTATTATGGAGAGGGCGTCAGCGAGGAGGATGCCGAAGCGCTGGCAGATGCTATTCTGGCAGCGCATGAAGGGATAGAAGTGGAAGTTCAGTATGGCGGACAGCCGGTGTATTGTTATTTTATTTCTGTAGAATAAGCAGACATCCGGAAAACAATACAGGGGGAAACATGTGAAAGCGAAAGATAGCATTCGCCAAATTAAAGGAATTGGCGAAAAAAGCGAGAAGCTCTTTGCGAGGCTGGGAATCACGACAGCAGAGGAGCTTCTTGCTTTTTATCCAAGACAATATGATATTTTTACACCGGTTCAGCCGGTTGCATCCGTTAGGGAGGGCGATACGGTCATCATAGAGGGGAGCTTTGCAACAAGGCCCCGTATGGCTTCTGTGCGCAGCCTTAAGATTTTGTCCTGCAAATTTCGTGATGCTTCCGGGCAGATTCCTGTCTGCTGGTTTAACATGCCATATCTTCTGCGCTCGTTAAAAATGGGCATGCGTTATTTGCTGCGGGGAACTGTTGCAATGAAAAACGGGACGCTTCAGCTGGTGCAGCCAAAGATTCTGACAAAAGAAGAATATGCAAACCAATTGGGAAAGCTGCAGCCGGTTTATCCGCTGACGGCAGGGCTGACAAACCATGCTGTCACGAAAGCAGTAGCATCGGCGCTGCAGGAATATGAATTTGAGACAGATTTTCTTCCGCTGGATATCCGGAAAAAATATAATCTGATGGCGCATAAAAAAGCGGTTAAGACGATTCATTTTCCGGAGAACAGGCAGGCATATGCCGATGCGAGAAGAAGGCTGGTCTTTGAAGAATTTTTCCTGTTTTCCCTTGCGCTGCACTATATGAAGCAGGGAAAACAAAGTAAGCCTTCTGAATATGTGATTTCGGCAGGGGAAAAGACGGAGCAGCTCATACAGGCGCTTCCGTTCCGGCTGACGGAGGGGCAGCAGCGCGCATGGTTTGATATTGAGGCAGATTTTGCTTCTGGCTTTGTGATGAACCGTCTGATTCAGGGAGATGTCGGATCGGGAAAAACAGTGGTTGCCATGCTGGCGCTTCTGGCTGCCGCGCAGAATGGATACCAGGCGGCTATTATGGTGCCGACAGAGGTGCTTGCTATGCAGCATTATGAAGAGTTGGAGAAATATTTTGTCCCGTTAGGAATTCGTGCTGCACTTTTGATTGGTTCTATGACAGCGGCAGAAAAGAGAGAGATTATCGGGCGGATTGCCAGCCATCAGGTTGATGTGGTGGTGGGGACGCATACGCTGATTCAGGAAAAGGTACAGTACGATCAGCTTGCTTTGGTGGTTACTGACGAACAGCATCGTTTTGGCGTAAAACAGAGAGAACGCTTTGCAGGGAAAGGTAAAAATCCGCATATGCTGGTTATGAGCGCGACGCCGATACCGAGAACGCTTGCGATTATTTTATATGGTGATTTGGATGTCTCTGTGATTGACGTACTTCCGTCAGACCGCCTTCCGATCAAAAACTGTGCAGTCGGAACCAGTTACCGGCCGCAGGCGTACCGGTTTATGGAAAAGCAGGTTGCGCAGGGGCATCAGGCCTATATTATTTGCCCAATGGTTGAGGAAAGCGAAAATACAGAGGCGGAAAATGTTATTGATTATACAGACTCCATAAGGAAAGTTCTCTCCCCGTCTGTCCGGGTAGAATTTTTGCACGGAAAAATGAAAGCGCGGGAAAAAAATGAAATCATGTCTGCTTTTGTCCGGGGAGAAATTGATATTCTTGTATCGACTACAGTTATTGAGGTGGGGGTTAATGTGCCAAATGCCACGGTCATGATGATTGAAAATGCAGAGCGTTTTGGCCTTGCGCAGCTGCATCAGCTCCGTGGCCGTGTCGGAAGAGGAACGGCGCAGTCTTACTGTATTTTTATGTCGGGGAATACATCGAAGGAGACAATGGAGCGCCTGCAGATTCTGGAAAATTCGAATGACGGTTTTTATGTGGCAAAGCAGGATCTTACGCTGCGTGGACCGGGCGATCTTTTTGGAATACGGCAGAGCGGCGAACTTTACTTTAAGCTTGCGGATATTTATCAGGACGCACAGGAGCTGCAGCAGGCCAATGAAGCAGCAGTTTTGTTTACAAGGGAAGAAATTGTTCTTTTCTGCAAAAAATACCAGAGCCTGCGTCAGAAAATGGAGAGCTATACCGGTGAGGTCATACTGTGATTTCCATTGAAAACAAATCCGCGTACACGTTGCTTTTTGCGCGTAATCATAGTAGAATAAAAGCAGTATGCATTTTGTTGACATCATAATAGGAAAGGAGGTATCGTGGTGGAAGAGTTACCGTATTCTTCAGAGCAGCTTCTGGAGATTGGAAAAAATAATTACGAACGTCTTGCGCTTCACTGCCAGACATTAGAGGTTTCAGGTTTTTGGGAGCAGGCGAGAAAAGTGATGCAGAAATCCAGTACGGAAATATTGGATACCTACGTGCAGTCTGTGCTGATGAAGCTTGCGGTGGACTGCGGAAATGTTTTGGATGAACAAATGGATTTCATCCGTGTGGTGACGCTTTCCAATCCGTTGCAGATTGAGCCGCAGATGGAGATTGATGATAGCCTGCGGCACGATATAGACAAGCTCTGTCAGATGCCTCCGGTTTTGATTCAGCTGTGCAGCCTGTACGATAAAGAACGGGGCGATGACATGACAGAGTATTTTATTGATGCCCTGTTAAATATCCTGCTGTGCATGGCATACCTCAATGGTGGGAAGGATGAGGCAGTAGACTGTTTTATTAAGGAGTATTACAACAAAATCTGTTATCTGGCGACAGAAAGAACGCAGGCAGAACATATAAGATATATTCGAAAAAAACTGGGCAGCAGGCAGATTGTCTGCCATGTGGACAGAAAACAGGAACGAAGAGAACAAAACAGGTGTGAACAGATAGAGAAACAGGCTGGCGAAAAGCAGGACGTTCAGAGTAAGGAAGAACAAGAACCGGAGGACGAGAAGCCAGTTGACCGGAAGCAGGGAGAACAAAAGCCGGAGGACGAGAAGCCAGCTGACCGGAAGCAGGAAGAACGAAAGCCGGCTACGGCTCCGAAAGGAGCTGTCAGGGGGAAAAAGCAGGACAGGCAAATGAAACTGGCCGGGCAGGTTCTGCAAAAGTCAAAAGAGGAAGAGGAGCGCGAACTGTCTGAACAGGCAAAGCAGCAATTTATGCTGGTGAAGCAGCGGATTCAGAGCCGGGAACAGGAAGAAGAACGCGCAAAGGAGGAAAAGATAAAGGAGCTGGTTGGCGAATTAAATTCACTGGTCGGGCTTAGCAGCGTCAAAGAGGAAATTCAGTCATTGATTAATCTGATTAAGATTCGAAAACTTCGCAGTAAGATGAATCTTCCGGAGATGGAAATGACATATCACATGGTATTTACCGGAAGTCCGGGAACCGGCAAGACAACCGTGGCGAGACTTGTTGCCAAAATATATAAGGAGCTGGGCATACTGTCAGAAGGAACTCTTGTTGAAACAGACCGGTCCGGCCTTGTTGCCGGCTATGTCGGACAGACGGCCATAAAGGTACATGAGCTGGTAGAACAGGCAGAGGGAGGCATTTTATTTATCGACGAGGCTTATTCGCTGGCCAATCCGGACATACCGAATGATTTCGGCAGAGAGGCGGTCGATACGCTTGTTAAGCTAATGGAGGATCACAGAGACAATCTTGTGGTCATTGTGGCAGGCTACACAGAGGAAATGCAAAAATTTTTGAAAAGCAATACGGGACTGATTTCCCGTTTCAACAAATTTATTGACTTCCCGGATTACAGCAGAGAGGAGCTTGTTTCCATTATGGAGGTAATGGCAAATAAAGCCGGGCTGCAGATTGACAAAAAAGCAAAGGACAAGGTTTTTCGCTTACTGTCCGGCAAGAAAAAACAGGAATTGGAAGATTTTGGAAATGCAAGAGGGATTCGCAACTTATTTGAAAAATTTGTCATAAATCAGGCAAACCGTCTGGTGCTTCTGGAAAATCCGCAAAAAGAGGATTTGCTGGTGATTCAGGAAGAGGATGTAGTAGTTTGACCGAAAAAGAGGAATGTGCTACAATATGCTGGTATATGAAATCGAATGAGAGGTGTCTATGAGAGTAATTGCAGGTTCGGCAAGAAGGAGAAATCTTGTCAGCCCTGCCGGGAAACATACAAGGCCTACGACTGACCGCATCAAAGAAACCTTGTTTAACATGATTCAGCAGGAGTTACCCGATGCCCGATTCCTGGATTTGTTCAGCGGCAGCGGCGGTATTGGGATTGAAGCGCTGAGCCGGGGAAGCAGGGAATGTGTTTTTGTCGAAAAGGATAAGGCGGCGCTCCGGTGTATTCGGGAAAATGTTAAAAATACAGGGTTTATTGACTGTTCCACTGTACTGGCGATGGATGTATGGCAGGCCTTACGGCAGCTGGATGCGATGCGCAGGCCGTTTGACATTATTTTTATGGATCCCCCCTACCGTATGGCATGGGAGGAAAAGCTGCTTCCTGTTTTGCTGGATTCGTCTTTGGCGGCAGAGGGTACGCTTTTGATTGCGGAGGCATCACTTGATACTGATTTTTCCTATGTGGACAGGCTGGCGTGCCGGCTGGAACGCATCAAGGATTACAAGACAAACCGTCATGTTTTCCTTCGGGTTTGAAGAAATGGAGAACACTATGAAAACAGCAATCTTTCCGGGGAGCTTTGATCCGGTTACAACCGGTCATATGGATTTGATTCTCCGCAGTGCCAAAATGTTTGACAGGCTGGTTCTTGGCGTATTGGTAAATCCTGGAAAATCGCCGCTGTTTTCCCTGGAAGAGCGGGTTGATATCCTTTGCCGGATGACAGAAGGATTATCCGGGGTTACAGTAAAATCCTTTACTGGTTTACTGGCAGATTTTGTAGAGGAAGAGCAGGCAGATACCATTATTCGCGGCCTGCGCTCACCGAAGGATTTTGAATTTGAGCTTCCGCTTGCACAGGCCAATAGAAAGCTGAATGGCAGGGCAGACACAGTTTTTCTTGCAACTGCACCGGAATTTTCTTATATTAGCTCCAGCGGAGTAAAGGAAATCTATCAGTTTGGCGGGGATATACGGGGTATGGTGCCCGATTTAGTCTACAATAGAATGATGGAGCTGCACTAATTAATAGAAAAGTAACGTCAGAAAACCATTGGCATAGGAGGTACATATGGATAGTAAGATTGAACAGGGAATTGAGGATATCTATGGTTTTATTGAGAGCTGCAAAATGCAGAGCTTTTCAACCACAAAGGTTATCGTTCCCAAGAATGATTTGTATGATCTGTTGGATGATCTGCGAAGAGATGTACCGACAGAGCTAAAGCGTTTTCGCAAGATTTTAAACCAGAGAGATGCAATTTTAGAAGATGCAGAGAAGAAAGCGGCAGAGATACTTGCCGAGGCGCGAAAGCAGTACAGTGTTCTGGTGGAAGAGCACAATATTATGCAGGAGGCGTATCAGCAGGCAGAGGCAACGGTACAGCAGGCAAATGCGCAGGCAGAGGAGATTGTTGAAAACGCAAGAAAACAGGCAAATGAAATTGCAAATGGAGCGTTATATTATACGGCAGATATGCTGGATATGGCAGAGAAAGCGCTCAGCAATGCGTATGACAGCACCGTCAACAATGCAAAAGCGTTAGAAGTGGCACTCGGCGGCCATTTGGAAATTATCCGCCAGAACAGGGCAGAGCTGGCGCTGCCGGAAGAAGCTGCACCGGTATCCGCTTCGGCAGCATCCGGGCGTAACCAGGATGAGAAAAAACAGGCTTATGAAGAGGAGTATGCAGCAGACAAAGAATAGCCTGCGGTAAGGAGGATCCGGATGAATACCAAAAATGATGTTGAAGTTGTGATCAATGGGAAGCAATATACGATTTGCGGATATGAGAGCAGCGCCTATTTACAGAAAATAGCGACTCATATCAATGAAAAATATGCAGAGTTTAAGGAGCTTGATGGCTATAACCGGCTTGATACGGATATGCGCAATATTCTTTTGGCACTCAATCTTTCCGATGATTTTTATAAGGCGCAGGAAACAGCAGAAGAGCTTCAGAAGGAGAGGGAAGAGCTGGAAAAAGAAATCTTTAATATGAAGCATGACATGATTGCAATGAAAGCCCAGCTTGAAGAAAAGGAAAAGGAAGCAGAAGAAGTTCTGGCAAAGCTGGAACAGATGGAACAGGAAAAAAATGAGACAGAGCATGAGGTGATCCGTTTAGAGACAGAGCTGAAAAATGCGTCTTCTGTCAACAGCGGCAGCAATTCTGCAAAAAACAACAGCTATTCTAAAAATAGAAGATAACAGGATAGACAGGAATCAGACAGGGAGAGAGTTTCGCTGACGGGACTCTCTCCCGTGCCGTTTCTGCGTGTAATAAGTACGTGCTGCCTGCAATGGAGGCATGCAGCTGATTCTTGTAACGATGAGTATAGATAGCACCGTGCCGCCTGCGATGGAGGCATGTCTGGAAGGGTGAAACGAAATGAAAAACAGAAAACCGGAAATTTTGGCGCCTGCGGGTTCTGTCAGTGGGCTGCAGGCTGTGATTGCGGCAGGGTGTGATGCCGTTTATATCGGCGGGAATCGTTTTGGCGCAAGGGCATATGCCGAAAATCCGGAAACCGATGAGCTGGTTGAGGCGATTACATTTTGCCATCTTCATCAGGTCAGGATTTATTTGACTGTAAATACATTGTTAAAGGACAGAGAGCTGGAAGGACAGCTGTATGAGTATATTCTGCCGTATTATGAGGCAGGGCTGGACGCGGTGATTGTGCAGGATGTGGGAGTTTTGCGCTTTATCAGCCGGTATTTTCCAGATCTTGCTGTGCATGCAAGCACGCAGATGGCACTGACTATGGGACAGCCTGTTAGAGAGCTGGAAAAATATCATGTCAGACGTGTGGTTCCGGCAAGAGAACTTTCTCTTCCTGAGCTGCAGCAGCTACGCCGGGATACAGATGCTGAGATTGAGGTTTTTGTTCATGGAGCGCTGTGCTACTGTTATTCCGGACAATGCCTGTTTAGCAGCATGCTTGGCGGAAGAAGCGGCAATCGCGGACGTTGTGCGCAGCCGTGCCGAATGCCATATCAGCTGCAGTCAAAAAGTACGGTTGGAGAATATCTGCTCAGCCCCCGGGAATTATCTGCACTGCCATATTTGGGAGAGCTGGTTGAAGCAGGCGTCGACTCCTTTAAGATTGAAGGGCGTATGAAACGACCGGAATATGCAGCTTTTATTACAGCGGTATTTCGCAAATACCGTGATCTGTATCAGGAGCTTGGAAAAGAAGGGTACCGCCTTTATCAAAAGACACATGAGAAGGAATGGCAGGAAGATCTGCGAAAGATGGCGGAATTGTATAACCGTGGCGGCTTTACGCAGGGATATCTGGAGGGAAACGCTGGTTTTATCGGAAAACGGCGGCCGGGAGAGCGGGGCAGTATGCTTTCGGCGCTGCGCCCGAAGCATGGCGGTGTTTGTGTCGGGAAGGTTCTTTCGGCGGATAGGCAGCAGGTAGTTTACCGGGCAGAAAAAGAATTATCTGCACAGGATATTGTAGAATTCCGCAATACCCGTATGGAAACGGAATATGAATATACGCTGGGGGCGCCGGTGAAACGGGGACAGAAGGTAACAGCGCGTTATCAGAGGGGATGCCATATTGCAAAAGGGGATTTTGTATACCGGACAAGAGATGCCGCCTTGCTGGAGCATATCCGGGAGCGCTGCCGTGAGCTTCCTTTGCAGGCAGCTGTGAAAGGCACTTTTTATGCAGAGGCAGGAAAACCAATGCGATTGTGTGTTTTACTGGCGGAGCAGGATGAAATTTGCATAGAGGTGTCAGGGGCATTGTGTCAAATTGCGGAAAAACAGCCTGTGCCGCAAAGTGCGGCCAGGAGGATATTGTCTCAGACGGGAAACAGCTTATTTTTCTTTCAGGAGCTGGAGCTGTCGATGGAGGAAACGCTCTTTTTGCCGACCGGAGCATTGAAGGCCTTGAGAAGAAATGCGTTTGCGGCGCTTAAGCAGGCTGTCAGGGAGAAATACGGCAGGAAGGTGCAGAAGCCAAAGCCACAGGCCGCCCGCAAACTGAAACCACAAAACATTTGCAAATCGGAGCCGCAGACCATCCGCAGAATGGCAGAGAATACGACGCATGATAAAACAGCCGTTTTTTCGGCATCCGTTATGACGCCTGGGCAGCTGGAAATGGTGCTGCAGGAAACGTCAATCCAAAGGGTTTATCTTCAAACGGAATGCCTGGATGAAGAACAGCTCCGTCAGGGCGTACAGCGCATCCGGGATGCAGGAAAGCTTCCGTGGCTCGTGATGCCCGGTGTTTTCCGCCTGCCGGTGAGAAAGCTTTTTGAACAGGAATATTTTGGAGACAATAGATTGTTTTCGCTTGGGTGGGAGGGTGTTTTAGTAAAAAATACAGAATCGTTGTCTTTTTTGCAGGATGTGGTAAAATTAGAGGCATCCAGAATCCGTCTGGACGCCATGCTGTATGTAATGAATGCAGAAGCAGTGCGCTTTTGGCAGGAGCGTGGGATTGACCAATATACACTTCCGCTTGAAGAGACGGAGGCTGAGATGGCGGCGCTGCCGGGGCTTGACAGGGCAGAGCTTATTTTATATGGAAGACTGCCGCTGATGATTTCTGCACAATGTGTCCGTGCCAATACAGATTGCTGCGTCTGCGGACTGCCGGAGGAAAGGCAGAAACGGATTGTCCTTACAGACCGCAGGGGCGCAGAGTATCATGTGGTTAATTATTGTAAATATTGTTATAATATGATTTACCAGAAAGCGCCGTTGGACTTGCGCAGACTGGTGCAGCAAAAGGAGAGCTTTGCGGGGACAGATAAGCGGTATCAGTTCACTACAGAGTCGCCGGAGGAGGTAAAAAGGATTCTGGAGGGCTGCGCTGTACAGGATGCACACACAGGTCACTTTGAACGGGGTGTGGAGTAACAGAAAAATACAAAAGGGAAGCAGGGGCTTATATGGATAAACTGGAAGCGGCAAATAAGCTGATGAAATTATTTGGAGACATGAATGGGATTGGAGTGATTCACTCAATACTTGTGGAATCGTCAAAATATATTATTATTATTTTGTTTGCGATCTATACATGGCATTGTTTTTCGGTGTTTATGGGGAAGAACCCGGATAAAAAGGATAAAGTTTACCGCAAACAGAATAAAATTATGTATACCATTCATTTTATCTGTTCTCTGGTGCTGTTTTTGAACAGCCTGGATGTCAAAATTTTATTGTTGTACCTGGCGGAGCTTGTTTTGCTGGTTTTTGTAAACAAGGCGTATATTTATGTTTATCACAATGCATCGAAGATTGTATTAAATAACATGCTGATGCTTTTGATGATTGGGTTTGTAATGATTGGACGGATTCAATATGAATATGCCGTCAGACAGCTGATCTTTGCAGCAGCGATTTGCGTTGCCGGACTTTTTATTCCGTGGCTGATTGAGCGGTTTGCTTATTTTGACCGTTTTGGAAAAGCATATGCGGTGATCGGGATTGTCCTGTTAGCGCTGGTGTTTGTGATTGGAAAATCGGTATATGGTGCAAAAAACTGGATTATTATTGGAGGCTTTGCCATGCAGCCTTCTGAGTTTGTTAAGATTATATATG
>JAJQGL010000010.1 GCA_021200535.1 Clostridiaceae bacterium
CCATGAGCGCAATCCGTGCGGCCAGAGGGTATACCGGCCGCGACTATATCATAAAATTCGAAGGAAATTATCATGGGCATTCGGACGGACTGCTGGTCAGGGCCGGTTCGGCAGCCTTGACAACGGCAGTGCCGGACAGCAGCGGCGTACCGGCATCGTATTCGAAAAATACCCTGGTTGCACAATACAATCAGGAAGAATCTGTGCGGCGGCTGATGGAGACGTATCAGGATCAGGTGGCAGCGGTTATTGTAGAGCCGGTGGCTGCAAATATGGGGGTGGTTGCGCCGAAGGAGGGCTTTTTGCAGTTCCTTCGTGATATTACGGAAAAATATGGCACGGTGCTTATTTTTGACGAAGTGATTACCGGATTCCGGCTTGGATTTGGCGGCGCGCAAAACTATTTTGGCGTGCAGCCTGATATGACAACGCTGGGTAAGATTATTGGCGGTGGAATGCCGCTGGCTGCGTATGGAGGAAAACGGGAGATTATGGATCAGGTTTCTCCGGCAGGACCGGTATATCAGGCAGGAACCCTGTCTGGCAATCCGGTTGCTACCACTGCAGGAATCGAAACACTCCGGATTTTGAAAGAACATCCGGAATACTATGAAAAGATCAGTCAGAGTGCAGAAAAGATTGCTGATGCAATGCGGCTGGCGGCAAAGGAACATGGGGTGCCGCTGCAGGTCAACCAGATTGGCTCGCTGCTGTCTGCATTTCATACAGAACGGCCGGTTGTGGATTTTGAAAGCGCCACTTCCTCTGATACAGATGCCTATGCGGCGTATTTCAGACGCATGCTGGCAGCGGGAATTTATGTGGCACCGTCACAGTATGAGGCAATGTTTGTCTCCGTGGCGCATACGCCTGAGGTGGTGGAACAAACCTGTGCGGTGATTGCCGGAAGGGGATTTGCGGATTCATGAGTATACAGTTATTATCAATTAGCCATAGAACAGCTCCGGCTGAAATAAGGGGGCTATTTTCGTTTGCAGAGACAGAAGCGGTACAGCTGCTCCATCGTCTGACTGGCTGCGGAGAGATTGCACAGGCAGTTCTTTTGTCGACCTGTAACCGGACAGAGCTGTATTGCAGCGGGGCTGATTCTGCACTTGTCTGGGAACAAATGCAGGAAATTCTTTTTGAGGCTGCCGGGGCAGAAAAGCTGCCGGGGCTTTCAGACTATATGCTGCGCTATCAGGGGAAGCGTGCCGTACATCATTTATTTATGGTAACGGCAGGACTGGATTCCGTTGTTCTGGGAGAAGATCAGATTCTGGGGCAGGTAAAGCAGGCTTTTTTCCTGGCGCAGAGGGAGGGATGCTGTCAGTCGGGCTTTCAGACCTTGTTTCGGATGGCGGTCACAGCGGCGAAAAAGGTTAAGACGGATACCATGTTGTCGAAAACATCCGTCTCGACGGCAAGTCTTGCGCTGAAGCAGGCGTGCCAGGGGTTTGGCTCTCTGCAGGGCAAAAAGCTTTTGCTGATGGGAGCTTCCGGGAAAATCGGCAGTATTGTACTGAAGGATGCCTTAGATATTGCCGGACTGGAGATTTTTGCCACAGTGCGCCAGAGGCTGCCAAGGGATTTGAGCAGGAAACAGCTTGAGCGGATTATAGTTATCCCATATGAGAAACGGTATGAATATCTGGATCAGATGGATCTGGTCATCAGCGCAACATCCAGCCCGCATTATACTGTGACAGGAGATCATTTTAGGGAGAGCTGCACACCGGGACGGAAACGTATCTTTTTTGATCTTGCCATTCCGTTTGATCTTGAAAAGGACATAGGAAGAGAGCCTGGCGTTACATTGTATTCCATGGAAGATATGGAACGGCTTGCAAAGCAGAATAATGCGTTAAAAAAGAGCTGCATCCCGGATGCCAGAATGATATTGGCAGAGTATGAGGATGCGTTTTGGAAGGAGCGCCTCTACAGCCAGAACCGGGAGCTGGTAACAGAGGTGAAAGAGTGTATATGCCAGAAGTCCGGTTCTTTTGAGGCAGCGTGGAAGCGTTTCTTTTTTGGACTGAAGGATGTGGCAGATGCGGAGGAATTTGAAACATTGCTGGCGCTTATGAAAAAGTGGAAAGAAAAAGAGCAGGCGTAAGCAGGAAGGAAAAATATTAACCGCTTCCTGCGGGCGCGACATGAGGTGAGATAAAATGATGATGACAGAACAGGGAATGATGCTGACAGAACGTGCAAGAAGGCTGAGACAAAATCCGGTATTGCGGAAGATGGTCCGGGAGACACGGATGGATAAAAGTTCTTTGATTTATCCGCTATTTATCAGGGAAGGGACTGCAGTCCGGGAGGAGATCGCTTCGATGGAAGGGCAGTACCGCTACAGTATTGACCAGTCCTTTTCCAAGATAGAAAAACTTTTAAATGCCGGGATATCCAGCGTCATGCTTTTTGGCATTCCTGGTCAAAAGGATGAATTCGGGAGCGGCGCTTATGCGGAGGACGGTATTATACAAAGGGCAGTCCGGGAAATCAAACAGCGTTTTCCGGCGCTGTATCTGATTACGGATGTCTGTCTGTGTGAATATACTTCTCATGGGCACTGCGGTCTGTTAAAGGACGGGGATGTAGACAATGACAGCACTGTAGCGCTTTTGGCAAAGACAGCGCTTTCCCATGTGCAGGCGGGTGCGGATATGGTTGCGCCGTCTGACATGATGGATGGAAGGATTCGGGCCATCCGGCAGGAGTTGGACCAGTCGGGTTTTGAAACGGTTCCGGTCATGTCATATGCAGTTAAATATGCATCCTCCTTTTATGCGCCGTTTCGGGATGCGGCAGGCTCTGCGCCATCGTTTGGGGACAGGAAATCTTACCAGATGGATTTTCACAACCGGAGAGAGGCGCAGAAGGAAGCGCTGACGGATGTCAGGGAAGGGGCTGACATCATTATGGTAAAGCCGGCAATGACGTATCTTGATATCGTGCGGGAGGTGTCGGATGCCGTGAATGTACCTGTCGCCGCCTACAGCGTCAGCGGTGAATATGCGATGGTAAAGGCAGGTGCAAAATGTGGCTGTGTGGATGAAAAGAAGATGATCAGTGAAATGGCAGTCAGTGTGTACCGTGCCGGCGCATCTGTTTATATCACGTATTTTGCACCGGAAATTGCCGCATTGATGGATGGCGGCGTGATTGGATGATGGCGTGATCGGATGACATGGGAAAACCCTTATGAAAATGGGTATTGCACATTTGCAATCAAAAATAATTTTGCTATAATAAAGTTTAGAAGCTGTGTTCGGAAAACAGGCTGGCCTCGGTGTCATATTAAGGAATTTTGGGGATATTTTTACATGAAAGGAAGAAGGTAACACATATGAAACAGAAAACAAGAAAGCTAAGTATAAAAATGAAAATTGTACTTAGTGCAAATTTGATTGTTATTGCGCTGTGCCTATTGATCGGAATTATTTTTTATTTTCAGATGAGGGATGCCATGATTCTGATGGGGGTGGATCAGGCAGAGGTAGCGGCAAGCATGGCGCTGCAGCAGGTTCAGGGCGATACGCTTGCGGCGCTGTAGCCGGGAGATGAGGAAACAGAAGCATATCAGCAGATGCTGACATCGTTGCGGAATATGAAGGAAAGCTGTCATGTAAAGTATCTTTACACCCTCAGCACAGACGGAGAAAAAGTATATTATGGAATTGATACCGATGAGACAGACGGGCAGCAGGCGATCGGAGCAGAATTTGAAGATTCTTATGAGGAGTTAAAAACGGTATTTGAGGGAAATCAATACGTACAAGATTATATTGATTCTACGGAAGACGGCGATCTGATTACGGCATATCTTCCGGTTGAAACAAGTCAGGGAAATGTGATATTGGGCTGTGATTATGATGCTTCCATGGTGGTGGAGCAGCTGGATGAGATTCGGGTAAAAATATGCATAACGGCTGTCATAGCCGTTATGGTGTCAGTTTTTCTGCTGAGCCTGCTTGTGGGCGGAGTGACCAAGCATCTTCGGATTGTTGATCAAAAGTTATCCGAGCTGGTACATAATGGCGGAGACCTGACGCAGAAGCTTGACATGCAGACCGGAGATGAGACGGAGCTGATTGCAGGCCATGTCAATGCGCTCTTGCAGTATATTCGGGATATTATGCTGCGGATTATGCAGGATTCCGGGCAGTTGAATGATTCCACACAGGCAGTGACCCAGAATTTAACGGAAGCAGGAATCAATATTACAGATGTATCAGCAACCATGCAGCAAATGAGTGCGGCAATGGAAGAGACGACTGCTTCGTTAAATCAGATCAATGACATTATTACAGAAGCTTATGGAAATACCAGTGATATCTCTTCACAGGCAGAGAAGGGAAACAGCTTTGCAGGAGAAATCCACACGCGCGCGGAAGAATTGCAGAAGGAAGCTATTTCAAAGCAGCAAAGCGCCATACAGCGCGGCAACATGATCGGGGAGTCTGTCAGTGAAAAAATCGAGCAGTCCAAATCGGTGGCAGAAATCAATTTGCTGACAGAAGATATTCTTAGCATCACCTCACAGACAAATCTGCTTGCATTAAATGCCAGTATAGAAGCTGCAAGAGCCGGAGAAGCAGGAAAGGGATTTGCGGTTGTGGCAGATGAAATCGGAAAGCTGGCGAGCGATTCTGCAAAGGCAGCGGAACAGATTCGCAAGGTAAGTGCCGAAGTGGTTGCATCGGTGGAGGGCCTTGCCGATGAGGCAGAGCAGATGGTGCGTTTTATGGAAGAGACTGCATTGGACGGGTATCGGGCATTGCTGTCAGCCTGTAAGGATTATAGCCGGGATGCGGAAAGTATTCACGGAATTATGGGGCAGCTTGCGCAAAACTCTGTGGAATTGCAGCAGTCTGTTGACATGATCAAGGAAACCGTGCGGTCGGTGAGTACCGCGGTGGAAGAGACGACAAAGGGAGTGGTAAACACAGCAGAGATGTCGGTAAATCTTACAGAAAGCATGCAGCATATTGAACAGGAGGCAGAAGCAAATAAGAATATAGCCAATCTGTTAAATGAGGAAGTGAATCGTTTTAAACTGGAATAAGCTTTCTGCAGCGAATGAATTCGCAGCAAAATGAATTCGCAGTGAAAGTTTTTCGCAGTGAAAGTTTTTCATAGCGAAATTATTTCCAAGCGAAAATCTTTCGCATGGAAATATCCGGTTGCAAAGACGGATAAAAAGGTATATAATAATAACAAATTTAGCTCAAAGACGAGATGCAGGAGAACTGCGTCTCGTTTTTTTTTCGGAATTACATTTCGAAATAGATTACAGCGGATAGAAAACAGGAGGCAGAGACTATGCATTTAACCCCAAGGGAAATAGACAAGCTTTATCTGCATTATGCAGGAGTTATTGCAAAAGGAAGAAAGGAAAAAGGGTTGAAGTTAAATTATCCGGAGGCCGTGGCTTATATTTCCATGGAGCTTCTGGAGCTTGCTCGGGAGGGAAAGACAGTTGCCTGGCTGATGCAGGCAGGCAAGCAGATGCTAAATAGCGATGATGTGATGGAAGGGGTAGCTGAAATGATTCATGAGATTCAGTTAGAGGCTACTTTTCCGGATGGAACCAAACTAGTTACCGTACATGACCCTATTCCGGCATCAGGGAAACTCATACCGGGAGAGCTGCTGACAGAAGAGGGGACGATTCAAATCAATGCAGGGAAAAGAACCGTTACTGTCGAGGTGGTAAACACGGCTGACAGGCCGGTGCAGGTTGGTTCTCATTTTCATTTTTTTGAAGCAAATAAGCTGTTGTCTTTTGACCGGAAGGCGGCATATGGCATGCATCTGGATATCCCGTCCGGCACAGCAGTGCGCTTTGAACCGGGAGAGACAAAAGAAGTGACGCTGACAGAAATAGGAGGGACGCGGGAGGGCTATGGATTAAATGGTCTGGTTTCCGGGAAAATGGATGAGGATAAGGTGAAACAGCGAGCATTTGCACTGGCAAAAGAGAAGGGCTTTAAAGGAATATAGGAGGTGGCAGGATGATAGAAATTTCCAGAAAAGAATATGCAGGTATGTATGGGCCGACTGTCGGGGACCGTTTACGTCTGGCCGATACGGATTTGATCATAGAGATAGAGAAAGATTATTGTGTGTATGGTGATGAGGCAAAGTTTGGCGGCGGAAAGTCGCTGCGTGACGGTATGGGACAGTCTGCCAGCCACAGGGACGGGCAGTGCCTTGACACCGTAATTACCAGTGCGGTAGTAATTGACAGCACAGGGATTTACAAAGCAGACATTGGTATTAAGGACGGGAGGATTGCCGGTATTGGAAAAGCCGGAAATCCCCATATCATGGACGGCGTGGATGAAAACATGATTATTGGCGCATCAACAGAAGCAATAGCCGGGGAAGGATTGATTGTAACGGCAGGCGGCATTGATACGCATATTCATTTTATATCGCCGACACAGATCCATACGGCGCTTTACAGCGGCATTACAACCATGATTGGCGGAGGTACCGGACCGGCGGATGGCACCAATGCAACTACCTGTTCGCCGGGGAAATTCAATATCGAAAAAATGCTTGAAGCGTCAGAAGGCATGCCGATGAATCTGGGGTATCTGGGGAAAGGAAATTCTTCTTCGCCGGAAACACTGCAGGAACAGGCAGAAGCTGGCGCTATGGGGTTGAAGCTGCATGAGGACTGGGGCTCTACACCGAAAGCCATTGATACCTGTCTTTCGGTAGCCGATCAGTATGATATTCAGGTGTCTATTCATACCGACACCTTAAATGAGGGCGGCTTTGTGGAGGATACGATAGAAGCGTTTGGGGGAAGAACGATTCACACGTATCATACAGAGGGCGCCGGCGGAGGGCACGCACCGGATATCATTAAAGCAGCCGCTTTTTCTAATGTGCTGCCGTCGTCTACTAATCCAACCATGCCATTTACGAAAAATACGATTGACGAGCATCTGGATATGCTGATGGTATGCCATCATCTGGATAAAAACAACAAAGAGGATGTGGCATTTGCGGATTCCCGCATCCGACCAGAAACGATAGCAGCGGAGGATGTGCTGCATGACATGGGAATTTTTTCTATGATGAGCTCGGATTCACAGGCTATGGGGCGCGTGGGGGAAGTGATTACACGCACATGGCAGACAGCAGATAAAATGAAAAAGCAGAGAGGCATATTGAAGGAGGACTGCGAAAGAAATGATAACGAGCGCGTAAAAAGATATATTTCCAAATATACGATCAATCCGGCCATTACGCATGGAATTTCTTCCTATGTCGGCTCTGTGGAGGCGGGGAAATTTGCTGATCTGGTGCTCTGGCGTCCGGCCATGTTCGGCGTAAAACCGGAAATGATTATAAAAGGCGGTTTTATCTGTGCTTCGAAAATGGGAGATGCCAATGCATCTATTCCTACACCACAGCCTGTTGTGTATACAGATATGTTTGGCGGAGAAGGGGAGGCGGTCAACAAGACTTCCATTACATTTGTGTCTCAGTATGCGTATGACCATCAGATTAAAGAAAGCCTGGGACTGAAAAAGATCGTCCTTCCGGTAAAAAACTGCCGCAATATTGGGAAAAAGGACATGGTTTATAACAATACGATAGCGGATATTCAGGTAGACCCGGAGACATATACCGTAACGGTAGATGGCGAAGAAATCGGGTGCGAACCGGCAGCAGAGCTTTCCCTTGCCAGGCGTTATTTTCTGTTTTAGAGGGGAACGAAAAAAGAAACAGTCGAAGTATTGGAGGTTCATTATGGTATCAGAACGTATACTTGGAAACGTCAGAGATTATACAGGGAAGAAAAAAATAGTATCCGTGCCATTTGAGTGGTTTGAACTGGAGAAAAAAAGAATGGCGAAAACTGCAGAGGATGGAAAAGAAATCGGAATTAGCGTAGGGAAAATGCTTCATCAGGGAGATGTTTTAGCGGAGACAGAAAGCAGCATATATGCGGTTCGGATTCTTCCTGCCAGACAGATTAAGGTTTTGGTGCATTCCAGGAAAGAAATGGGGCGTTTGTGCTTTGAATTGGGCAATCGCCATCTCTCCCTGCAGATAGAGGAGGATGAAGTGCGTGTCCCCTATGACGCACCTACCTTTGCCTATTTGAAAAAGCTGGGTTTTTCGGCAGAGGAGGTAACAGAGGCTTTTACGGATTTCATTGTATGCAAAGCGCATGGAAATCAGCACAGCCACAGTCACGGCCATGATCATCAGCACAGTCACGGCCATGATCATCAGCACAGCCACAGTCATGATCATCAGCACAGTCATGGCCCTGTCCATGCAGAATGACAGACAGGGGGAAGAAAATTTTTTATGGAAAAGTTATCTGTACTGCAGATGCTGCAGATCTGTGACAGCCTTTTCCCCATTGGGGCGTTTACATTGTCCAATGGGCTGGAAACTTTTGTATATAAAGAAAAATTAAGAACACCGGAGGAGTTGTCCCAGTATTTGGGCAGTTATTTGTCGGTTCTTCCCTATGGTGATCTGGGGAGCATGATGTTAGCGTATTCTCACAGCAGCGATTGGGAATATCTGCGGGAGCTGGATTTGTTTTGTGCGGCATGGAAAGCGCCGGAGGAGGTTCGTGTGGGAAGCAAAAAGCTTTGCAGCCGGTTCCTGAAAATTTGGGAAAAGATTCAGGATTATTCGGAGCTTAGCCGGTACCGTCAAATGATTTCCCAGGGAAAATGCCACGGAAATCACAGCATTGCAGTGGGATTATATGGAAAAGCGATCGGGCTGGAGCAAAATACAGCAGCGGGAATTTACTGTTACAGTATTCTTTCTGCCATTGTTACAAACGCGGTAAAAACCGTTCCGCTCAGTCAGGCGGATGGACAAAAACTGCTGCACGGCTATTTGCCTCAGATTGACAAAGAGGTTCAAATAGCAGCAGGATTGTCTATGGAGGACTTGGGAATCAGCGGGACGGAATTTGATATTGAAGCAATGAACCATGAAACATTGTATTCCAGGCTTTATATGAGCTGAAAATATGGAGGCAGAGTATGAGTTATGTGAAGATAGGAATCGGCGGGCCGGTTGGCTCTGGAAAAACCGCCCTGATAGAAAGACTGACACGGAGCATGTCAAAAGAATACAGCATATGTGTGATTACAAATGATATTTATACCAAAGAGGATGCCGAGTTTTTGATCCGAAATTCTGCGCTGCCGCCGGAGAGAATTGTGGGAGTGGAAACCGGAGGATGCCCCCACACGGCCATTCGGGAGGATTGTTCCATGAATCTGGAAGCGGTAGAGGAAATGGTACAGCGTTTTCCAGATGTACAAATTATTTTTGTGGAAAGCGGCGGCGATAATTTGTCTGCTACATTTAGCCCGGATTTGGCAGATGCGTCCATTTATGTTATAGATGTAGCGCAGGGAGAGAAGATTCCACGAAAGGGGGGACCGGGTGTGACCCGTTCCGATCTGCTGGTTATCAATAAAACCGATCTGGCGCCGCTGGTGGGGGCAGATCTTTCTGTTATGGCGAAGGACTCGGAGAGAATGCGCCAGGGAAGAAAATATTTATTTACGAATCTGATGTCTATGGAGGGCGTGGAGGACGTGATTGCATGGATAAAAAAAGATGTATTGTTTGAGGGATTATAAATGAAAAGTCAGTTACAGTTGGAAACGCAGGTAAAAAACGGAAAAACCATCATACAGGATATGTATTTTACAGCGCCGTATAAAATTATGTCTCCGTTTTACAGCGGGCAGGAAATGGAAGTAATGCAGATGTCTGCCACGGCCGGCATGCTGGGCGGGGATGAATTTCATGGTGAGTATCTTTTTGGGGAGGGTTCCTGCGTCAGCTATACTTCCCAGAGCTATGAGAAGATTTTCCATACGAAAGGGAAAAGGGCCAGGCGTATTCAAAACATTCGGGCAGAAAAAAACGCCGCGGTCCGCTTTATGCCCTATCCGGTCATTCCGTTTGCCAACAGCGATTATGAATGTGAGACAACGGTGCATTTGGACGAGACGGCAAGCTTTGCTTACTGTGATATTTTTACCTGCGGACGTACCGGTATGGGAGAATATTTTCAAATGAAGCGCTATCAGAGCAGGACAAAGGTTTATGTGGGAAATGTGCCTGCTTTTGCAGATCATACGCTGATTGACCCAGAGCGTTTTTGTTATAACACCATGGGGATGTGGGGGGATTATACACACAATGGTATGCTGTATCTGTATTCCCATCGAAAACAGCCGGATATTCTGGTAGAACAGGTCAGAGAGATGGGGAAGTCACAGGATTTTCTTTTTGGTGTTTCCAAATGCTGTATGGGAGTTGTGGTGAGAGTGTTAGGGAAGCGGGGAGATACCATTTTCCGCTTTTTTCAGAGGGTATCGCAGCAGCTTGCCCATATTCAGTAAATTGTGAAAAAGAGTGTCAGCTTGTCATTTTTCTTAAATGGCATTGCGTGTTGGCATTCTTTTTTTTGTGCGTAAAAATACGGCTGAAAACGTTTCTTAAATTTTCTCTTGCTTTTTATATGAATTAATCATATAATACCTATATACATAGTAGGATATAGGGTGTTTGAAAAAGTTTTTTGAAATACTATACAGTATGGGCTGATGGAGAGGAGATGAGAACGGATGAGGCAGCAGGAAATAGAAACAGATGTGCTGATTGTTGGCGGGGGCACTGCAGGGTGCTTTGCAGCAATCACACTTGGAAGGGAAAAAGGGCTTCGGGTTCTGGTGGCAGAAAAAGCTAATATTTCAAGAAGCGGCTGCCTTGCTGCAGGCGTTAATGCGATAAATGCTTATATTACCGAGGGAAAGACACCGCAGGATTATGTAGAATATGCAAAAGAGGATGCTGACGGCATTGTGCGGGAAGATTTGCTCCTTTCCATGTCCGAACGGCTAAATCATGTGGCGGAGGAAATGGAACGGCTGGGGTTAGTTATATTAAAGGATGAACAGGGAAAATACGTCACAAGGGGAGAACGCAATATTAAGATCAATGGGGAAAATATAAAACCGCTTTTGGCGCAGGCTGTCAGAGAGCAGGAAAATGTGACCGTGATGAACCACGTCAATATGACAGACTATATCGTTGACCAAAACCGGATTTACGGGGCGATTGGTTTTGATGTCAATCAGGAGATTTTTTATTACATAAAGGCGAGGGCTGTAATTTGCACTGCCGGAGGGGCAGCTGGGCTGTATCGTCCCAACAATCCCGGCTTTTCCAGACATAAAATGTGGTATTGCCCATTTAATACAGGGGCAGGATATGCGATGGGGATTCGTGCCGGAGCGGAGATGACCACCTTTGAGATGCGGTTTATTGCGCTGCGGTGCAAGGATACGATTGCGCCGACCGGAACCATTGCGCAGGGGGTATCGGCTAAGCAGCTCAATTCCAAAGGAGAGATTTATGAACAAAGGTATGGCATTAAAACCTCGCAGAGAGTGTATGGCACGGTTATGGAAAACCGGGCGGGGAGAGGACCGTGTTATCTGAAAACCGATGGGATATCCCGGAAGCAGGAACAAGATTTGTATAAGGCGTATTTAAACATGGCGCCAAGCCAGACCTTAAAGTGGATCGAATCCGGTAAAGGCCCGCGGGAAGAAAATGTGGAAATTGAGGGAACGGAGCCGTATATAGTGGGAGGGCATACTGCCAGCGGTTACTGGGTGGACAATCAAAGGCAGACAACCATTCGCGGTTTGTTTGCTGCAGGGGATGTCGCCGGGGGATGTCCGCAGAAATATGTTACTGGGGCGCTTGCGGAGGGAGAAATTGCTGCGGAATCTGTCTGTGTGTTTTTGCGGGAGACAGAAAAAAATACAGGCGATTTAAAACAAGAAGCGCAGGCGGCACAGAGGGAAATGAGGATGCGGGAGTTTGCAGGGCGGAAAAAACAGGAATATGAGAGGTATTTGTCCAATCAGGCCGGAGTGCTTTCTACAGAGCAGCTGGAGGAGACAATGCAAAAGCTAATGGATCAATATGCAGGCGGCATCAGTACCGGGTATTGTTATAGTGAGAGCAGTCTGCTGGTTGTGCAGAAAAAGCTTCCGTTTTTAGAAAAACTGGCAAATGGGCTGTCTGCAAAAGATATGGATGATTTGCTGCGGATTTATGAGTTGAGGGAACGGCTGACAGTCTGTAAGGTGGTTGTTGCCCACCTTCTGGCAAGAAAGGAAACCAGATGGCACAGCTTTGCAGAAAATCTGGATTATCCCAAAAAGCATCCGAAGTGGCAGAAATATATTAATTCCCGGATGGAACGCGGAAAGATTCAAATCATTGTCCGGGAACTGGTGACAGGAGGCGATGTGTATGAGCATTCAAATACGGGATGAAAGCTGCATTGGCTGCGGCAGATGTGTTGAGGTCTGTCCGGGCAATCTTTTGAAACAGGACGCTTCTGGAAAAGCTTATATCCGGCATGAGAGAGACTGCTGGGGCTGTACCTCCTGCATTAAGGCGTGCCGGAGCGGAGCGATTCTGTTTTTCCTGGGCGCCGATATTGGCGGCGGGGGCAGTACACTGTCGGTAGAGAAAAAGGGAGATTTAAACCTTTGGAATATAACAACTCCACAGGGAAGCATCCGGCAGATTGCAGTTAATCCAAAGGAGTCCAATCAATATTAGTATGTGCGGTCTTTGTGTCAGTGGAAAGGAATGTTTTCCTGGACGGAGACTGGCTTATAACGAGGAGGAAAGATTATGAGTAATTTATCTCATCTTGATGAGCTGGAGGCAGAGGCAATTTATATTATCAGAGAGGTGGCTGCAGAGTGTGAAAAGCCGGTTATGCTGTATTCGATCGGCAAGGATAGCTCTGTGATGCTTCATTTGGCAAGGAAGGCGTTTTATCCGGAAAAGCCGCCATTTCCGTTTTTGCATGTAGACACGACGTGGAAGTTCAGGGAAATGATTGAATTCCGCGACAGAACAGCACAAAAATATGGATTGGATCTTTTAGTGTATACAAATCAGGATGGTGTAAAGCAGAACATTAACCCTTTTGACCACGGCTCTGCCTATACCGATATCATGAAAACACAGGCGTTAAAACAGGCATTGGACAAATATCAGTTTACGGCGGCATTTGGCGGCGGGCGGCGTGATGAAGAAAAATCGCGCGCAAAAGAGCGCATTTTTTCTTTCCGTAATGAAGCGCATGCATGGGATCCGAAAAACCAGCGCCCGGAGATCTCGAAGCTGTTTAACAAAGAAATATTTAAGCGAGAGAAAGTG
>JAJQGL010000106.1:0-38377 GCA_021200535.1 Clostridiaceae bacterium
CCCCCCCCCCCCCCCCCCCCCCCCCCCCCCCCCCCCCCCCCCCCCCCCCCATTGCATGCACACTCTGCAATGAAAGACTACATACCTTTTGGGAATCCTATGAAATATATAGCATGGTTTGAGTTTGGACTGCTTTTGCCGGATATTATTTTTTATATGCGCAGGAAGTCAATGTGGAAATTGAAATTTGCAAATGTGGTTAGCATCTTGTACATGATTATTTTTTTGGTATATAGAAGCATAAATTCTTCTCTCATCCACTTTCTGAGCAGACAAATTGTACTTCCGTGTATTGCTGTTGTTCTTTTGCTGTTTTATTGCGAGTATATTGTGGAGAAATGCGATAAGAAAATGTACTGGCAGATAAAGAGATTGTCATCTTATACCTATGGTATTTATTTATGGGCAGAAGCATTGAATTATTTGCTTTTATATTTGTTTTACAGGATTGGCGGCATTGAAGTGTTTGGACAGGAATCTTTTGCAGCAGGGCTTTGGATGCTGCGTGTGTTTGGAACACTTTTTGTATCCTTATTCATAACATGGATTTTAAAAAAAATAAGATTTCCTGTTAAGTGTTATTAAACAACAGATGAAATTTAAATAGTAAAAAAGGGAGGAATGAATTTATGAAAATGGTAGATTCGCTACAGGAAATACAGAGAATGGAATTTGATATTTTGATTGCAGTCAGGAGTTTCTGCAGAGAGAATGACATCAAATATTCTCTTGGATATGGAACGCTCTTAGGAGCAGTCCGTCACAAAGGATTCATACCCTGGGATGACGATATTGACCTGATTATGTTAAGGGAAGAATATGAGAAGTTTATGAATGCAGCGCGAAAATGCGGCGGATATATTACAGAACGATATATAGTGAAGTTTCCGCTTGATGGAGAGTACATCTATCCATTTATGAAGGTTGTGGATACGTATACTGTTGTGGAAGAAGAGATGATAAAAGAAAAAGAAGATCTGGGTGTGTGGGTGGATATTTTTCCTGTTGATTTTTTTGACAACACAACAGATATTGGGAAACTCTTGTCGGAGCGCCAAAAAGATTTTATAGAGCTTCAAAGGTTCGTCGCAAGGGACAGACGAAAGATAAAGAAAATTGCCAGGAAAATATATTTGTTGTTTCACACATGGACAGGCCGGGGCTGGCAGTACCGGAGAAACAGGCTTTTAGAGGTTTTGCCGCATGAAAAGAGGGATATAGCGGCACAGGCGACTTGGTGTTATAGCAAAAACTGGTTTCCGAGCGAACTTTTTAATGAATATACAGAGTTGGAATTTGAGGGAGAAAAATTCAGCTGTTTTAAAAGATACGATGAAATATTAACGGAAATCTATGGTGATTATATGGTTCTGCCGCCGCAGGATCAAAGATTATATCATAAATTAAAAGCGTTTATTTTAAAAGGAGATACGGATGAAAAAAGTATGTGTAGTAATAGTAACGTATAATCGGAAAAAGTATCTTATACCGTTGATTGAGAGATTATGTAATCAATCTTATGGCATTGATTCTATTATCGTGGTTGATAATCACAGTGAGGATAATACATTTGAGGCGCTGCAAAATATCGGATATGCGGACAAGGATTCTGAAAATGTACTTCATCAAAAAGAATTCAGAAATAGAAAGGCATATTATTATCGGATGAGTTATAACAGCGGCGGTTCAGGAGGATTTGCGAAAGGGTTTGAACTGGCAGGAAAGCTGCCGGCAGATTATATTTGGGCAATGGATGATGATGTATTGCCAGAGAATGACTGCCTGGAAAATTTATTGGATTGTATGGATGAGAATGCACAGGTTGCGCTGCCCTGCAGAACAGATCATAATTTTACCGACAGTGCATGTGTGAAATATAATCTGCATAACCCTTTTATTTTTAGAAGAAGAAAACGTGCTACATCTGTGAAAAGCACAGAGTTAAAGGATGATATCACAAAAATAGAATCCATTGTTTTTGAGGGACCGATTTTTTCTGCGGAGGTTGTGAGAAAAGTGGGCATTCCGAATGCAGATTATTTTATTTTTTATGATGATTCCGATTATGCAAGGAGATGCCGTGCCTTTACAGAGATTAATTATAATAAAAGGGCAATTTTGCATAAATGTATTATTCCAACACAGACAAAAGCATTGGACTGGCGATATTATTATGTTTTAAGAAATCAGTTTATCTTTGACAGAAGATATGGTGAGAATATTGGGGTAAAAAAAATAAGACCGTTTCTCATTGCAATGTCGCAGGTAATTGCCGCTTTGCGAAAACGCAGTATTTATGAAGCGCGTATTGCGTATGCAGCGTATCAGGATGCTGTGAAAAACAAACTTGGTAAGACGGTTAATCCGGGGGGAATGCAAGAGTATTTGACAGAAAGAAAACAGGGGTAATCATGAATTTACCAAGAAAGGAGAAAAGATTTGGTTATCGGATATACAACTGGTGTATATGATTTGTTTCATATTGGACATCTTAACTTATTCAAGAATGCAAAAGGCATGTGTGATAAGCTGATAGTTGGTGTCACTGTTGACGAATTGGTACAATACAAAGGTAAGAACGCGATGATCCCATTTGAGGACAGAATAGAACTTGTTCGTAGTTGTAAATATGTGGATGCGGCCGTTCCTCAACAAGATATGGATAAGTTAACTGCCTGCAAAAAATTAGGAGCCTCTTATCTTTTTGTCGGAGATGACTGGTATGGAACGGATAAATGGAAAAAATATGAGAGTGAGTTTGAACAAGAAGGAATCAAAATTGTGTATTTTCCATATACAAAAGGTATTTCTTCTACTAAAATTTCGTCTGCACTGGGTGCTGTACGCAAGGATGATTTGCATGAATTTAAATAACAGGGAGGATTATAGTTATGGCAATTGATAAAAATTTTTGTATGAGTTCCTATTTGGCATTTCGTTATATCGAGGATGATGGTAAGGACTTTTTTAACTTAGAAGGGGTGCATCACAGAAATATAACACCAATTCCCGATTCAGAACGAATCCTTGTCAAAACAGCTGATGATATTGGACGGGAAATCGAAAAACAGATTACATTATTTGACGATAAGAAAAAGGGAATCCTATTATCTGGAGGTATGGATTCTGCAATTGTTGCTTCTTACTTGTCCGGATCAGATGCGTATACTTTTCGTTTTCTGAATGGGGAATATCAGAAGGATGAATTAGCAAGAGCAAAGTACTATGCAGATTACTATGGACTGACTTTGCATTATGTTGATATATCGTGGGATACAGTTATAAAGTATCTTCCGGCAGTGATGGCTGCTAAGGGAGCTCCTTTACATTCTATTGAACCACAGATTTTACAGGCTGCATTACAGGCAAAAAAAGATGGTATAGAAGTAATGTTCGTTGGAGAAAGTTCTGATCTTATTTTTGGTGGCATGGATGGTCTTCTTGCTAAAGATTGGACGATGGAAGAATTTATTGAGCGATATACTTTTACAAAGCCAGAAGATGTTTTAGTTGAACCTGTTAGTATGCGTTATTTATATGAACGATACAGAAGCGATGCAGATAAAATTGATTTTCTTAGTTTTATGGATAATGTTTTTTCTGTTGAATCTTCGAGCTCTTATTTAAATGCGTTTTCTGTAGCACAGGTGCCGTATTATGACCCTTATGCGAAGCTTAAAATGGCTGACAAATTAGATTTGTATCGTGTCAGACATGGAGAACCAAAATATTTAATAAGAGAATTAATGGCTTCCAGGTATCCTGAGATTCCGGTACCCAATAAAGTTCCTATGCCGAGACCTGTGGATAGTTATTTTAGAAATTGGGGAGGTCCAACAAGACCAGAATTTAGAAGCGATATAGATATTAGCTCTTTCACGGGTAACCAAAAATGGCAGATGTATTGTCTGGAGCAGTTTTTGGATATTAATGAACCGCTATGATAACTTGCGAATAAGCTATTATTATTCTGTTGAACAAAAATGCAAAAAACATGTAAAAATGTTCAATAAGTTGAATAATCCGGCTCTCATGTCCCATCTGTCCGGGCATTTCGTAAACGCTCCATAGTGAGTACATAGACATATCTCATTATGAATAGGGGGATTTAATTGATGATGCGTAAGTTGTTTTTCGTGCGGCTTTGTGATAAACTGTAAGTATAATTGAAATGGTGTATGTTTTTATCAGAGACTTGATGAAAGGCGGTGGGGGAATGGGCGAGGAACACCGAAGCCGGATGAAGGCTATCCAACAAGGCGCTGAAAATATGCGGCAGCTCAATCTGCTAAGTGATACGTTTGCTTCTGTCGCTTTAGAGGATATTGGAGCCTGTCAATATGTGGTTCGCAAAATTCTGGGGAAAGAGGATATCAGGATTATTGATGTGAAAGGTCAGTATCGGTTGCTGAATCTTACTGCAAAGGATGCGATTTTAGACGCTTTTGCACAGGATAGCACGGGGCGCCAGATCAACATTGAAATCCAGAGAAGGGATACCGTGGACCATGCAAGGCGAACAAGGTACTATGGTTCTATGGTAGATAAGAGTGTTCTGGATAAGGGCGCTGAGCATGACGAACTTCCCGACGTGTATATCATATACATTAGTGAGACCGATTTATGGCGTGCAGGAGAAACCGTATATCCCGTGAACAAGACACTTGGAAAATCGGCTATTCCATACGATGATGGGAATCATGTTATTTTTGTCAATGCGGCAGTGGATGATGGAAGCGAAGTTGCAAAGATGATGCAGTACTTTAAAAAAGCAGATCCTGATGACATGAGTCAGGGAGATTTATCGAAACGAGTCCGCTATTTGAAATGTGAGAAAGGGGGATACGAAGAAATGTGTGAGGTAGCAGAAAAAATCTATGATCAGGGTATAGAACAGGGCATAGAACAGGGCATAGAACAGGGCATAGAACAGGGCATAGAACAGGGCAAGTTGGAAAATGCGAAAGCTATGGCGGTTAGCCTGCATGAATCTGGCGTATCTGAAGATTTGATTGCCAAGGCAGCAAATGTTAGTGTGAGCCTTGTTAGAGCCTGGCTCGGTTTATCTCTTGCTTGACAAATACAAACATGAATATCAGCCCGCTGGGGTACTACAGACAAGCAGAGAACCGGAGTTCTCTGCTTGTCTGCGTTTTTTATCGATCAGACAATGCGGTCTGTTGGTCTGGCTTTCCTAAAATTTTGTATAACAGACGGTACAGGGTAAGTGCCTCTTCTTGTCCCAGATTAATGCAGCTTCCCATTGCCGAAGGTATTCCGGAGGCTTTTTCCTGTAACCGCGTGCCTTCCTCTGTAATTGTAACAATCAGATTCCGTTCATCTTTTTTGGAACGTCTGCGGGAAACCAATCCTTTTTTCTCCAGCTTTTTGAGCAATGGCGTTAATGTACCCGAATCCAGATAAAGTCTTTCACCCAGCTCCTTTACATTCATTTCTCCATATTCCCAAAGTACCATCATGGTAATATACTGCGTATAAGTCAAGTCAATCTGTTCCAGATAGGGTTTGTATTTTTTTACTACCTCTTTTGCACATGCATACAGAGGAAAGCAGAGCTGGTTTTCGATTTTCAGTGCTTCATATTTTTTCAATATTAATCTCCATTCCGGAGCGTTTCACGCGGCAGAATGACGCAAATGTCAGATTTGCGTCATGCATCAAAGCTGTTTGTGACGCTCCTGCACAAATAGCCAATCCCACTATTAAATTGTACGCAAGTATTTTAACAAAAAAGAATGTTTTTAACAAGTTTTTTGCTCTGCTTCATAAGCAGCGCGAACAGCGCATGCAAGCTGGTCTGCACAGGATGTCGGACGTCTGCCGCACTGAATCCCCTTGCATTTTTCTTCGATTTGTTCTACCGTCCATCCATCTACTAATATTGGTATTGCTTTTAAATTTCCATTACAGCCTCCGGTAAATTCAATATTTCTGACAATATTACCCTCAATATCCAGTTTGATATTAGTGGAACAGGTGTTTTGCGTTTTGTAATGATATTCCATAGTAATTCCTTTCCGGCTAAATGCCTAAAGAAGCTCTTTTATTGATTTTTCAACAATGCCCATATCCTCGGTTGGTTCAAAACGGGCAATTACGTTTCCGTTACGATCGATCAGGAATTTGGTGAAATTCCATTTAATATCCGGTTCATTTTTGTAATTAGGATTCGTCCGCTCCAGCATGCTTTCTATAAGCGGTGTTAACGGATGCTCTGGATGGAAACCTTCAAAGCCTTTTTGATCTTTCAGGTACTTATAAAGGGGAAGTGCATCATCACCATTTACATTGATCTTTGCAAAATGTGTAAAGGTGATTCCAAAATGAGAGTCGCAAAAACTAACAATTTCTTCATTGCTTCCCGGTGCCTGGTTGCCAAATTGGTTACATGGAAAATCCAAAATTTCAAATCCATTTGCCTGATATTTTTCATACAAATCCTGAAGATCATCATATTGCGGTGTAAAACCACATTCTGTAGCCGTATTGACGACAAGGACTACATTTCCTGCATATTGGCTCATTTTTACCATATTATCATATGCATCGATTGCTTCATAATCATAAAATTTCATATCTGCTTGCTCCTTTCGTTTATATAAGCTTTTTTATTTCCGTTTCAAGTGCCGCTGGTGTTTTCGTCGGTGCAAAGCGGGCTGTTACAGTTCCTTCCCTGTCTACAAGGAATTTTGTAAAGTTCCATTTTATGGCACTCCCGGCAATGCCGCCGCATTCTGCTTTGAGATAGTGGTAAAGAGGTTCTTCCTTTTTCCCATTTACGTTGATTTTGTGGAACTGTGGGAAAGTAATTCCATATCTGCCGGTACAAAAACTTGCAATTTCTTCATCACTTCCCGGTGCCTGTCCTGCAAATTGATTGCATGGAAAATCAAGTATTTCAAATCCCTTGTCTGCATATTTTTCATATAAATCCTGCAAACCATCATATTGCGGTGTAAATCCGCAGCCGGTAGCCGTATTTACAATCAAAAGCACTTTTCCTTTGTAATTCGATAATGCAACATCATTTCCGTTTCCGTCTTTTACTTTGTAATCATAAATTCCCATGGTAGTCTCCTTTCCAAAGTGATTTTTCACATTAGTTTCCATTTCGGAGCGCATTCTCTGTACATAACAAGTTTGTGTCAAGTGCGCGCAGACACAAATCTTATACGAATGAATACATTTACACATCAATTAATTGTGTTAAATTAAATTTAGCACAATTTAAAATGCATGTCAAGTAAAAATTATATTGAATATTGCTGACAGATGCGTAAGGGAATGGTGCATAGAAAGCATTAGTCTTGGGGCAATAAGTCTGTAAGGATTTCAACAGTTTTATCCAAACCGAATTTGCCGGTATCGACAGAGAAATCATAATATTGGGATAACCCCCACATTTTTCCGGTAGATACAAGGCAGTGACTTTTCCTTTCTTTTTCTACTTTTTTTATCTTTGCTGCAGCTTCTTTGGCTGACAGTTTGTCTCTGTTCATGACATGTTCTATTTTGCAGTCCATTTTGGCATGGAGAAAAATATGATATGAATTTGGCACATCCGATAAAATAAAATTGGAAAGTCTGCCCACAATAACACAGGATTCTTTGGAGGCAATTTCTTTTATGACTTTGGCTTCTGCTTCGAACACAGATTTTTGCTTGTCTTTTTGTATTTCCATATATTCATTTGTCTGCATATACAGGTCAAACAGCAGGCTGTGCGTCAGTTTTTGGTCATTGGATTCTACATATTCTCTGGAACGTTTTATTTCCTGTGAAGTCAACTCTAAAATATCAGAATCATAATACGCAATTCCCAGTTTATTGGCTAATTTTTGTCCAACTTCACGTCCGCCGCTGCCAAATTCCCGTGCAATCGTAATGACAAGTGGATTTTCTTCTGTTTTTTTCGTTTCTTTATTATCCTGAACTTTGTCGGGCGCAGTTCCTAGAAGCAGCTTTGTAAAAGCAGTTAATTTCTTTCCAAATCCTTTTGCTATAAAACCGACTAAAATGGCTGCAATTACTGTTCCAAGGCCAACTCCGTTTAAGGTTTTAAAAAATAGGAGGGATAAAATGCACGCAATAATTGTCATGGAGGCATCAAAACAGACCTTTGTGGTGCCAAATTCTGTTTTGAAACGAATCGTAACTGCTTTTACAAAAGCTTCTCCCGGAAGCATTACGACATCTGCAATTACCTCTGTATAAACGCCGAATCCAAGAATTACACAGCCGACCAGCAAGGAAATGCCTCTTGTTGCAAAGGCTGCCGGATTGAGCCATCCAAGTATCTCCATGCAAAGGTCAATAAATATACCAAACACAATAGAAACGGGGAATTGCAACAGACTTTCTAATTTAAACTTTTTTCCAAGAAGCAGAATTTGCAATAAAATGAGCAGACAGCTGAATACAATGGTAAATACACCAAGTGTCGGCACATATTTTAAGCTGAGTACATATGGCATACTCGATATGGGAGAGGTTCCCAGATTTGCTTTTGTAATGAAGCTGACACCAAATGAATTAATAAACAGGCCAATCAGGAAAATAATATATCTTCTGCTGATTTCTTTCTTAGACATTTTTACTCATCCTTTCCAACATTTCCAATAATTTTTCTTTTTCTTCTGCAGATAATCCCTTAAGCAGCTGCTGTCCCGCGCTGGTTCCCTCTTTTTTTAGTTCACTGCAAATGTATTTGCCTTTTTCTGTCAGATAGACACATTTGAATCTCGCATCCTCCTTTGAAGTTTCGAGGTACAGATAATCTTTTAGACGGATGCGTTCCACCAAATTTCTGGCGGCCTGATGTGATATGTTCAAATGTTTTTTGAGATTCCAGATCGGTGCTCCCTCATGCGCTTCAAAATACAGCAATGTCTCTGATTGAACCGAGGTAATCTCTCTTTTTTTTAGATTGTCGTTCCTTATGTTTACACACTGGTTTCCCACACGCATGATCAGGCGCTCAATTATAAAATCTATGTCTGCCAAACAAATCCCCTCTCTTTCATATACAACATGTTGTATATTACTCCCTTTGTCCCTGACTGTCAAGTATCTATTCTTTGTCTCTTGTCCCTGGCTGCAAGTGCCCGTTTTTCGCTTCTTCTCTCTGGCTGCAAGTGCTATTCTTCCGCCATCTGATATGATATAATAAAGACTGCCACGCGAAGCGTGTGTAGATAACGATCATGAAGCTTAGCTTCATGATATAATGATAAGCAGACCGAGCATGCTTGCATGTGAGGGTGCAACAAGATCATGAATCGTAGATTCATGATATAATGCTTGCATGTGAGGGTGCAAAGATTCATAAGAAAATGAAAGGATGGTGTGTATGGCAGCATTTGAACGTGTATCATCCGGAATTCCGGAAATGGACATGGGTTTAGATAATATCAGGCTGGGGGATAATGTAGTGTGGCAGGTTACCAGCCTGGAAGAATTCCGCTTTTTTGTTGTCCCGTATGTGCAGAGAGCAGTTGCAGACAAAAGAAATGTGATTTATGTGCGGTTTGCGTCCCATGAACCATTGCTGGAGGAACAAAAAGGGGTGAAAAGGATAGATGTTGAGTTGTCCCACCGATTTGAAACATTTACGGTGGAAATTCACAATTTAATTGAACGAGAGGGGATGGATGCATTTTATGTGTTTGATTGTCTTTCGGAGCTGCAGACGGCATGGGCGACAGATTTAATGATGGGGAATTTTTTTAAAGTCACGTGTCCATTTCTGTTCCGTTTAGATACGGTTGCTTATTTTCCGTTAATCCGGGGAAAACATTCTTTTAAGGCGATTGCCCAGATACGCGATACGACGCAGCTTTTTCTGGATATTTATTCCGATGCGGACCATATATATATCCGTCCGCTGAAAGTGTGGAACCGCTATTCGGAAACCATGTTCATGCCGCATATTTGCGACAGGGAAACGAAACGAATCAAGCCAATTACAGATGGGGTTTCGATTAGCCGTTTTTATAATTTGATGAACATGTCGCAGGCGTCCGAAGCAGATCAGAATATGGACAGCTGGGATCGTTTTTTTGCGGTTACACAACAAATGCATCAACAGGGTATGGATGTCACGGAAGCCTGCAGCCGTATGTGCAATATTATGATGACCAGAGATGAGAAGCTTAGAAAACTGGTAAAGGAGAATTTCAAACCGGAAGATTATTTTCAAATTCGCAGCCGTATGATTGGCACGGGGATGATCGGCGGAAAGGCGTGCGGCATGCTTTTGGCGCGTAAATTGATTGAAAATAAGAGGCCGGATCTGTATGCCAGATTAGAGCCGCACGATTCGTATTACATTGGCTCAGACGTATTTTATGCATATATTGTACACAACGATTTCTGGGACATTCGGATCCGGCAGCGCACCAGAGAGGAATATTTCAGCATAGCAGGGGAATTTGCGGAGTGCCTTCGCTCTGGAGCATTTGCGGAAAATGAGAGGGAACAATTTTGCCGGTTGTTGGATTATTATGGACAAAATCCGATTATTGTACGTTCGAGCAGTATACTGGAGGATGGGTTTGGAAATGCGTTTGCAGGAAAATATGAATCTGTTTTTTGTGCGAACAGTGGAACCATGGAGGAGCGTCTGCAGGAATTTGAGCGGGCAATAAAGACAGTATATGCAAGTACCATGAGTGAGTCGGCATTAGATTATCGTCTGCGGAGAGGTCTGGCTAGCAGGGATGAGCAGATGTCTATTTTGGTGCAGAGGGTTTCCGGCTCGTGGTATGGCACATTTTTTATGCCCTGTGCTGCAGGTGTGGGGTATTCCTATAGTCCGTACCGTTTTCTGGAAAAAATTGATCCGTGCGCGGGAATGCTCCGCCTTGTCATGGGGTTAGGAACTGGGGCTGTAGACCGGACGCAGGGTTCGTACCCCAGATTGGTAAGCCTGGATATGCCGAGAGCTACAGCAGCCACCACAATAGCAGAAAAACATCAGTTTTCGCAGCGTAAAGTTGATCTGATCAATACGGTTTCCGGTGAGGTAGAGCATTCCTCTCTGGCCGTAATTGCAGATAAAATGCCGGAATATTTAAAAAGAATCTTGTTGGAGCATGATTACGAGGCGGAGTCTGCTTTTCGGGAAAGGGGTCAGAGGAGAGAGGTTTATTTTATTTCCTGTGAGGGGCTTGTACGCAAACAGGAATTAATGGATATGATGCGGGATTGCATGGCCGTCATCCAGGATGCGTATGACTATCCGGTTGACATTGAGTATACAATTAATATTTCCAAAGAGGGTGAATATGTTGTCAATTTGTTACAGTGCAGACCGTTACAGATAGCAAAAGACCGGATGCAGGTGGCCATTCCGGATAAGGGAGACTTTTTCCTGGATTTGCGTCATGCGTCTATGGGGCTATCCTGTGAAATGAAACTTGATTATATTGTTTTTGTTAATCCGGGCGCATATTATCGGATGGAATATAATGCGAAATCTAAGATTGCACAGGCGATTGGCGCAGTCAACCGTTATTTTGCGAATCAGGGCAGGCATATTTTGCTGCTTGTTCCAGGCAGGATTGGGACATCATCACCCGAGCTGGGAGTACCGACGACATTTGCTGATATCAGCGAGTTTTCAGTGATTTGTGAAGTGTCGGACAGTGAAGCCGGATACATGCCGGAGTTATCTTACGGCAGTCATATCTTTCAGGATTTGGTTGAAGCGGATATTCTGTATGGAGCCATTTTCGAGAACGAAAAAACACGCATCTACAAGCCGGAAAAACTGGAAAAACTGCCAAATACTTTATTAAAATATTATCCGGCCGGAAAAGGCCTGGATCAAATCATGGGAGTCTATGAAGTGGGCGGCACAGACTGCAGGCTTTATCATGATATGAAAGCGGAACGTCTTTGCTGTGTATTCCCGGAATGCCCCGAATTCAATATCGACAAACCGAAAACGGGGATAAAATCATGAAAAAATTTAGAATAAATTGTGTAAATTGCCGAAAAAAATTTATCTTGGTCAAATATATTGATATTTTTATTTGATGTGTTAGGATAAAGGTGTTACAATTCATTGATTTGAATTTCCGTTGAGGTCTGAGGAAAAGATATGTATACAGAAATTTAACGATGAAGAAAGAAAATGTTTCGGCTGGCATTTGCTTTTGGTGTTGGGGGACGTCGTTGTAACAGGGAGATACAGGGTTATTTTGTGATACGGCTATAAACGGAAGTTCACAAAAGAAAGGAGTAGAAATTTATGCGTATGCGTAAAAAAGTTCTTGCCATATTGCTGACTGCAGCAATGGCAGCGTCATCCATCACAACATTTGGACAGCCACAGGGAAAAGTATCTGCGTCAGACAGTTCTTTTGACAACTTGGATCAAAGTGAGATCACAGAGGAAATGGGAGCCGGGTGGAATCTCGGAAATCAGCTTGAGGCCGCCAATAATGGTACCCCGGGAGAGACAAACTGGGGGAATCCGGTTATTACAGAGGATTTGATTCTTGCTGTAAAGGATGCTGGATTTAAGTCAATTCGTATACCGGTGTCCTATTTGAGCATGATCGGAAGTGATTCTGGCTACACGATTGAATCTACATGGCTCGACCGTGTACAGGAGGTTGTAGACATGTGTATTGACAATGGGTTATATGCAATTATCAATATGCATGGCGACGGTTACACAAGCATCACCGGAGGCTGGCTGTTTTGCGGGGCGTCAGACCAGACAGAGATAAAGGCGAAGTATCAGGCATGCTGGCAGCAGATTGCGACAAGGTTTAAAGATTATGATGAACATTTGATCTTTGAATCCATGAATGAGGAGTTTGATGGAACTTACGGGACTCCGGATTCTACTGCGTATGATAATATCAATGCCTATAATCAGATCTTTGTTGATACAGTTCGCCAGACCGGTGGAAACAATGATCAGAGATGGCTTCTGATTCCGGGGTGGAATACTAACATTGATTATACAGCAGGGGATTACGGATTTGAGCTTCCGACTGACAGCTATCTTTCTGAGAACGTTGCTTCCGGCGAAAAAAGAATTATGATTTCAGTGCATTATTATGATCCGTGGGAGTTTTGCGGGACAGAGTCCAGTGCGGTGACACAATGGGGAGACACGGCTACAGATTCCTCTAAAGTGGCAAGTTGGGGAGACGAGTCGTATATGAAGTCACAGTTTAAAAAAATGTATGACACGTTTGTTCAGGAGGGGTATCCGGTCGTAATCGGAGAATATGGTTCTATTGACAAATCCAGCTATGATTCTGCCAATACTGAAAACCGTGCAGAATATGCAGAAAAGGTATGCTATTATTCCGATATGTATGGTTTGATTCCGGTTTATTGGGATAACGGTTATAATGGCGATTATGGATTTGGCCTTTTTGACCGCTCTACCTATAAGGTGACACAACAGACCATAATTGACAGCATTATGGAAATTTATGGCGATACTTCTGAAGCGACGGCGACAGGAATTACATTAGATAAGACATCATTAACGATTTCCGTTGGGGATGAAAAGCAGACGATTAACGCCACTCTGACACCGAGTGACAGTACAGATAAAATTACTTGGACATCCAGTGACGAAGATGTTGCAACGGTTAACTCCAAAGGGCAGGTAACGGCAGTTTCGGCGGGTAACTGTGTGATCACGGCAACGGTGCCGAAGGGCTATAGTGCGACTTGTCAGGTAACAGTGCCGGAATCTTCTACAATTCGTGCAAAACTGTATTTGCTTGAGACGGCAAGCTGGCAGTCTGTTGTAAGTGATGATTTTGTTGAAATTGACAGCAATGGCGGCAGTTATACGCTTTCGTTAACAGCAACCCAGTCACAGTTAAGTAATATCGGTTCACTGTATATCAAAGATATCAGTGTCGGAGATGGAGAGGCATCTGCATTTGATTATGCTAAATTAACAGTATCTTCTGTCGAAGTTAATGATCAGGTATATAGTATGGCGGACGATTGTTTTATTTATGACACAAGTCTGAGCCAAGGTTCTGATGATGGACTTTCCAATAATGTATTTGATTTTTCACTGATTAATGTATGGTCAAATACACATGTAAATGATGTAACGGTGGATGCATCAAATTATGTGGCTTATTTTAACAATGTAACATACCAGACAAACAATACGGTCAAAGTGAACTTTGTTATGTCAGATATTATAGAAGATTCTGCACAGTCGACAGTGTCGCCGACGACAGAACCGACGACAGAACCGACAACAGAACCAACAACGGAGCCAACGACAGAACCAACAGCAACTCCGGCTGCAACAACATCGCCGTCTGATGAGGGGAATGCACAGGCAGAGATAACCATAACCTCAGACTGGGGAACAGGCGGTCTTGCGTGTATTACGGTGACGAATACGACAGGAAAGGATTTTGATGATGGCTGGGCGGTTACTTTTTGTATTGACCGTGAAATTACATCCTGCTGGAGTGGTACATTGGAGTTGTTGGGGGATGATTACTATAAAATCACGAATCCTTCATGGAATACACAGCTTGCTGCAGGCAGCAGTGTTGAGCTGAATGTTCAGCTTGGCTCCGGCAGCAGCAGTCCAACGATATCGAATGTGACGTTGAGCGGTGAATAAGATTAATGATAAATGCAATAAGGATTATTACAGGATGACGACAGGGGGCGGCTCTTTAAGCCGCCCCTTTTCAAATGTTATTTGCAAAAAAAGATATAGCCGGATTGGTATATTTTCTATCCGATAACAGTCTGATTGTAATCAGTCACACTGTTACCAATTATACTTTTACTGGAAAAAATCAGGTGGAATATTTTGGGGATGAATGTTTCACAATACTTTTATGCTTTGACAGGGTGAAGTGTCTGCCTCAAAAAAAGAAAAAGGATGGAAAAAGGTTTGCTGCAATTATTTGAAAATTTTCTGGAAGAGCTGGTAAGAGCGTCAATTATGCTGCTTGAGCTGATGGGAGTTATCATTATTATTGCCTCTGGAGTGCGGGGCTTTTATAATTATATCTGCCGCTCCCCGGAGACGAAACGCACGCTGGCAAAGGGGCTTGCCGTCGCTTTGGAATTTAAAATGGGAAGTGAGATTTTGCGGACTGTCCTTGCGAGGGATTGGGAGGAGATCGTCACGATAGCCGGAATCATTGCTCTGCGTGCGGCATTGGCATTTCTGATTCACTGGGAAATTAGGGAGGAGGAAAAGCTGCAGTGATACGTTATCTGAAATACAGAGGTTCTGAAAAACAGAGGGGAGAAATGTGTTGAAAAGCCAATAGATGGTATGCTATAATAACAAATATGTTGTTTTTTGGGAGGCAAAGCATGAATCGAAAGAAAAGTATCGGTGTGATTGGTGTATTATTTATTGCAGTACTAATCAATGTATATATATTTTATGTGGCAAACCAGCAGGTAGGGGATAACGTGGTTTTGAATGTGGAACTTACTGCAGGCAAAATCAATGAATATCAGGTGTTTTACGGAACAGAAAACTGGAGTCCGGATAAAATGGCGGCGGATCAATACGAGGAGGCAGGAAAGAAATCAGTTCTTCAGTTTTTGATGCCGTGTGAATTAGAGGGGGTTCGGCTGGATTTGGGAGACAGCCAGGGAACGCATGAAATTTCCAGACTGTATGTGACTTATAAGGATAAGTCATGGGAGATTTCCTTGCCTGAAGTTGCAGAATGGTGCAGCCAGGATGGAAGAAGTAATTTGGTTCAATCTGTCACAGTTACGGAAAATGAGACATTGCAAATAGTCACGGAGGGAGAGGATTCATATATTGTTGTGCCCATGCCGGAAGTGTATGACACGGTTGTCCAGATGCGGAGAGATAGCTTGAAAATACGTTATGGACTGGTGTGTGTGCTGGTGGATATTTTCTTTGTTATTCTCCTGTGTCATTTTAACCGCTGCTATGATATGGCAAAAGAGGTGTTTGGAAATCGAAGACTTATTTATAAACTTGCCAGAAATGATTTTAAGACGAGATTTGCCGGTTCTTTCTTTGGCATTTTCTGGGCGTTTGTTCAGCCGGTCGTAACGATTTTGATATATTGGTTTGTCTTTACTGTGGGATTTCGTTCAGCGGCACAGACGGACTGTCCATTTGCGCTGTGGCTGACGGCAGGTATGGTGCCGTGGTTTTTTTTCTCAGAGGCTTGGAGCGGCGCTACCAACAGCTTAATAGAGTACAGTTATCTGGTAAAAAAGGTTGTTTTTAAAATTAGTATTTTACCGATTGTAAAAGTGTTATCCGCTCTGTTTGTCAGCCTGTTTTTCCATCTGGTAATGTGTGCCATTTTTATTTTCTATGGATATAAACCGGATGGTTATATGCTGCAGCTTGTTTATTATATTATATGTAATTTTATATTTGCATTGTCATTATCTTATCTTACTTGCAGTATTCTTCCGTTTTTTAAGGACTTAAGTCAAATTATGAACATTATTTTACAGGTGGGAGTGTGGATGACTCCTATTATGTGGAATATCAACATTCTGCCCCAGACATGGCGCTGGGTTATGAAAATCAATCCTATGTATTATATTGTCCAGGGGTACCGTAATGCCTTAAGTGAGAAAGTGTGGTTCTGGCAGGATATTACGTGGACCATATATTTCTGGGGACTGGTGGGGGCGTTGTTTGTGCTTGGAAATATTTTGTTTAAGAAAATGAAACCGCATTTTGCTGACGTAATTTAATGAGATTAGAAATGAGGGTGTAACATGGATACAATGATACAGATAGAACATCTCCGGAAGATGTACTATTTATATGACAAGCCGATTGACCGATTAAAAGAGGTTCTTCACCTGGGGAAAAAATTATACCACAGGGAATTTTATGCATTAAAAGATATTTCGCTGTCCATAAAACGGGGAGAAAGTGTGGGGATTGTAGGTGTAAACGGTTCCGGTAAATCTACTCTGCTCAAATTAATTGCAGGCGTATTGAATCCGACAGAGGGTACTGTGGAAACATATGGAAAGGTTGCGGCGCTTTTGGAGTTGGGAGCCGGCTTTAATCCGGAGTATACAGGGAGGGAGAACATTTACCTCAATGGCACCATGATGGGATATTCTGAGGCAGAGATGGAACAGAGAGTGCAGCCGATTATCCGGTTTGCAGATATTGGAGATTTTATTGATCAGCCTGTGAAAACCTATTCCAGTGGTATGTTTGCGAGGCTGGCATTTGCGGTGGCAATCAATGTGTCCCCGGATATTCTGATTGTAGACGAGGCGCTGGCGGTAGGAGATACCCGGTTTCAGGTGAAATGTATAAACAAAATGAAAGAATTGAAAGAACGGGGGACTACCATACTCTTTGTTTCCCATGCAACGGAGCAGATCAAACGTTTTTGTACCCGGGCGATATGGATTCGCGAAGGCTGTGTTTACGAGGATGGAGAGGCCAGTCAGGTGGTGGACTTATATGATAATTTTATGAGATATGGTTCTGGAAACGGTCTGACGGATAGTGACATCTCAGATGGGGAAGAAAAAGCAATAGAGAGGGAGCGGAAGAATATTCTTGCTGCCATTGATTCTGTGACTGTTACAGAGGACGTGATTCATACCTTTGATGAGCTGCAGGTGAATGTGGAATATGAAATTTTAGAAGAAAATATTGAGGGATTTTTGCTGGGAGTGGCAATTTACAGCAAAGACCGCAGTGAATATATATTTGGACCGAATACCAGTTTAGATCAATTTGAGATATCTGGAAAAAAGGGAAGATACCGGGGAGAATACCGGATTCCCAAACTGCCATTGATTAAGGGAGAGTACGTGATTGATGTGGGATTGTTTAATAATGAGGGGCTGGTAAATTTAGATTATAAAATGAGTGCTGCCCGGTTTGTTGTGAGCAATAGTTATTTTTCCGAGGGAATGGTTTATATGGAGCATTTGTGGAACATACAGGAAATAGATAAGAAAGAATGGAGTTAGGGATGAATTATTTATTTGACCAGTATCAGAGATATAAAAATGCACAACTGTATATAGAAGGATTGCGGGGAAAGAATCAGGTATTCCGTATTTTAGAAGTGGGTGCCAATTCCCATAAAAATCTGGAGGAATTTTTACCGAAAGATAAAATTACGTATTTAGATTTAGAAGTGCCGGAGGAATTACAGAATGATTCCGATTATGTTCAGGGGGATGCTACCCAAATGGAGTTTGCTGATCAGGCCTTTGATGTTGTCGTGGCACTGGATGTATACGAGCATATACCTGCCCAAAAACGGGAAGCCTTTTTAGGAGAGATTGCCAGGGTTGCCTCAAAAGGTTTTTTCATTTGCGCACCTTTTGAAAAAGAAGGGGTTCATGCGGCGGAATGCCGCGTGAATACGAATTTTAAATGTATGTATGGATATGACCATCCGTGGCTGGAAGAGCATTTGGCAAATGGATTGCCTTTGATGGGGGAGGCGGAGCAGTTTTACAGAGACAGGGGGGTGGAGGTCACCGTCTTTTCCCATGGAGACTTAGATTTATGGGAAAGGCTGACCAATATTGAAATTGCATCCGATTGCAACGAGAGGCTGCAGGAAGTGGCAATGCAGATTTATCAGTATTATAATAAACATTTATTCCCGATAGATTATGTCTCCCGCGCTTACCGCTGCTTTATTGCAGGTGGCAGTTCCTGCGGTTTTGTTCAGGAGAAACAGGCGGAACGGGAAAAGCTGATGGAAAAATTGGAACAGCTGGAGAATAATTTTTGGAGATTATATGCTGCGCAGGGAATTAATGCTTCCCAGGGGAGAGCACCGGAAGGAATTTTTCAATTATATTACGATACCGGAAAAGGAATGGGAATGGATGGCGTACAGGAAATGGCTCTGGACAGTTATCATGCTTCTTTCCGCAGGGAATTTCGTACGGAGAATGGAAGAGAAATCCTGACATTACGTCTGGATCCCATGATTCACAATGGGATTGTAAAGATAAACCGTCTTGCCGTATATGATATTTTGGGACAGGTAGTATGGAAGGGATTGCCGGAAAGTATCCAGTGTCAAAATCTTATCTACCATCAGGGGATGTATTATCTTTTTTTAGATGATCCGCAAATCTGTTTGGAAAATATCCATCATGATGTAGTGACCGTGGAATTTGATTATGTGTTCTGGGAGTGTCCTGTTGTAACAGAGAATTTTTGGCGAATGTTTATTGAGGACATGCAGGAAAGACAAAACGAATACGAGAGGATTCGGCGGGAGAATGAAATAGCGAAAGAGAATCTTGTAAACGAAATGCGGGCGCTGCAGGAAGGGCATTTGGCACAGATGCAGGCGGTTTATCAGTCAACATCATGGAAGATTACCAAACCGTATCGTTTTTTGGCAAGGGGAATTAAAAAAATAGGAAGAGTTATAATTCCTGAAAAAGTCCGTCAGGGGCTCTTTGTTATTATGCATCAGGGATTTTCTGCCTTTTTCCGAAAATATACGGTGTACCGTCATAGAGAAAGAGCCAAGAAATATAAATATATGAAACATACGTTATTTCCGGCCAGAAGTATTCTTCGGGAGCAGAGAAATACGAAATTTGACAAAAATATATGTTTTAGTATAATCGTGCCATTATATAATACACCGGAAAAATATCTGCTGGAAATGATAAAATCCTGCCAGAATCAGACCTATGGAAATTGGGAATTGTGCCTGGCGGATGGAAGCGACCGGGAGCATGCCTATGTGGGGGAACTGGTGAGAAACCTGGCAGCAAAAGATTCCCGGATTAAGTATAAGGTGCTGGAAAAAAATGGAGGAATATCAGAAAATACCAATGCGGCGCTGGAAATGGCAACAGGGGATTATATTGCCCTGTTAGACCATGATGACATATTACATTCTTCTGCTTTTTACGAATATATGAAGGTGATCTGCGAACAGGGGGCGGATTTCATTTATTGCGATGAGCTGACTTTTGAGGAAAAGATCAGTCATATTATTTCCCTGCATTACAAGCCAGATTTTGCCATTGATAACCTTCGGGCCAACAATTATATCTGCCATTTTAGCGTATTTTCCAAAGAACTATTGCAAAAGGTGGGAATGTTCAGGAAGGATTTTGACGGTTCTCAGGATCACGATATGATTTTAAGACTGACCGAGCAGGCGGATAGGATCGTGCATGTGCCTATGATGCTGTATTTTTGGCGCAGTCATCCTGCCTCTGTGGCAAGTGATATCAATTCTAAGACATATGCGATAGATGCGGGAAAACGGGCGGTACTGTCTCACCTGGAGCGGTGCGGACTGAAGGGAAGTGTGGAGAGCTCCTGGGCCTTCCCTACAATTTACAATGTAAAATATGAATTACAGGGCAATCCGAAGGTATCTATTATTATTCCGAATAAGGATAATGAGGAGATGCTTTCCAGATGTCTCTCTTCTATTACTGAGAAATCTACCTATAGTAATTATGAGATTATAGTGGTGGAAAATAACAGCACGGAAGAGAATACATTTCGTTACTATGACACATTAAAATCAAATCCGAAAATCAGAGTTTTGTATTATAAAGAAGAAGGATTTAACTACGCCCGAATCAATAATTATGCAGTAGAAAATGCAGAGGGGGATTACGTTCTTTTTCTCAATAATGATATTGAGATTATTACGCCGGAATGGATTGAGGAAATGCTTATGTATGCCCAGAGAGAAGATGTGGGGGCAGTAGGGGCAAAGCTTTATTATCCGGATAATACGATCCAGCATGCTGGTGTGATAGTGGGATTGGGGGAAGACCGTTGTGCGGGCAGTGTACATCACAGATTTTCCAGAGATGATGTAGGATATATTGGCAGACTCTGTTATGCGCAGGATTTTTCTGCGGTGACAGCAGCGTGTATGGCTGTTTCTAAGAAAATCTTTCAGTCGGTAGAGGGATTTGATGAGCGTTTTGCCGTGGCGTACAATGATGTAGATTTGTGTATGAAATTCCGTGAAGCAGGGTATTTAAATGTATGGACACCGTGTGCAGAGGCATATCATTATGAGTCAGTATCCAGAGGATATGATTCTGCACCGGAGAAGCGGGAGTGTTTCCAAAAGGAGGTAAAACTTTTCAAGGAAAAATGGCAAAAGCAGATTGATGCGGGAGATCCTTATTACAACAGGAATCTTACTCTGGATGCCCCTGATTTTTCGCCTAGTATAACGAATAATTAATATTCGCTGTATTAGGATAGCGGACAAAAAGTAATTGCGCAGGTTGCCTATTGGTTTACATTCATAAAACAATATGCTAAAATACCTATGTTTAGCTTACAGGACATGTGCATGCCTAAGAGGAAATGATTACAAGGAGTTTACAGTGCAATGGATAATTTAATAGAGTCGAAGCAGATGATTTCGACGATTGTGGATATCACATGGGAGCGTATATTTCTGAAACTGGACGTCAGGATTGATTTTTCAGGGGATGCCGGCCGGAAAACGCCGCCGGATTTCTATTTTGTAAATGGAAGGTACGAAGGAAAAGCAAAAGCAAGGCTGCTTTCTGTGGATGGAAATGTTTACCATTTATGCCTGAACATTACAAACACTGGCGAAAAGCAATGTCTGCCTTCGGGGACTTATTCATTGATTGTGTGCCAGAACGGAAAGATCATGGCAAAATCCGTTGTGGACCGTATGCTTGTTCCGAAGATGAGCGATTGTTCCAGAAATTTTCTATATGCAGGCAGAGGAAAAGCATATACGGTTACTTTTTTTGTAAATGAGGGGGAAGATGATCTTCCTTTCTGCATGTATACGATGGCATCTGCGAAAGTCGGCACTTCCTTTCCATCGTACGAAAAGAAAAGACACGGCATTACATTAAATCCGTTAAAAAAAGCAAAAAAGTGGTATCATAAAAACCACAGGGCTTTGAAAGTAAAATTATATCATCATTATTTAAATAAATACAGCTCAAAAAGAAATGGAAAAACAGTTCTTTTTATGTCGGAGCAGAGCGAAGTGTTAGGCACCAATGAAAAGGCAGTTATGGATCGGATGGTTGCGAGAGGCATGGAATCGGAATATACGATTCTGCAGTCGTGCCGTTCCTCTGTATCCAATCCGAAAATGGGCTATAAAAGCTGGCTGGAGATGCTCAAAAAGCTTGCCATGAGTGATTTTGTTATTTTGGATGACCATGCGCCTGTGTTTGACTGGTTAAAGGTTGATCCTGAGACAACGGTGGTACAGCTTTGGCATGCCGGAGCTGGTTTTAAATCTTCCGGTTACAGCCGCTGGGGACATATTGGATGTCCGGCACCGCAGAGCTGTCATAGGCAGTACAAATATGGCATAGCAGGCTCAAAAAGCATTGCTCCGTTCTTTTCAGAGGTTTGGGGAATCAACGATTCCAGGGTTCTTCCAACAGGAATGCCGCGGATTGACGAATATCTGGATCCGGATTACAGGAAAGAAAAGACAGAAGCGCTGTATCAGGAATATCCGCTCTGCAAAGGGAAAAAAGTGATTTTGTTTGCGCCGACTTATCGTGGAAGAAATAAAGCGGATGCGCATTATCCATATGAGCTGATCGACTTTGATAAATTATATCAGCTTTGCGGCGAGGAATATGTTGTCCTTTTTAAAATGCATCCATGGGTAGCAGCCCCTGTTCCGCTTGAGGAAAAACAGAAAGATAGATTTGCGGATGTGGGAAGATATCCGAATATCAATGATTTGTTTTATATTACAGATCTTTTGATTACGGATTATTCTTCTAATATTTTTGAATATTCACTGATGCGTAAGCCAATGCTGTTTTTTGCATTTGATGAGATTCCATATTCATTTTCAAGAGGCTTTCACAGAAATTACAGAGAATCTGCGCCGGGAAAGGTTTGCGAAACATTTGAAGAGGTTTTGGAGGCCATTGCGAAGCAGGATTTTGAATATCAAAAAGTGGAAGAATATGTAGAAAAGCATTTTGATTATATTGACAGCAATGCGTCTGACCGTGTCATTGACTGGATTATTCTTGGAAATATTCCGGAAAAAATCAAAGAGGAGATCCGGATTGAGGATGAGACAGCTGCGGGCGTACATTTATTAGATTTCAGTTCTCTTTCCCTGACGGGAGGAGAAGGGGAAAACGGCGATTCCGAGGAGTGATTTGCCGGTTATATGTAAAAAACACAGGTCAATGAAAACAGTAATCCGCTATACTGGTTTGCGGAGTTTATTGGCCTGCAGAAACGAGGTAAAGTTTGAAAGTTAAAGACTTTCAAACTCCAAATTGGTGTCGCAGGCTCCGCCAATTTGCGCCATTAGTTGCTCCCTGCGGTCACAACATGGAGGCGAAAAATGAATATTGCAATTATTTTTGCAGGTGGAAGTGGTGTCAGAATGGGTGCGGGTATTCCAAAGCAGTTTTTGGAGATTAACGGAAAGCCGGTTATTATTCACACACTGCAGTTGTTTCAGTATCATGACGAGATTGATAAGATTTATGTTTCTGTGCTGGAAGATTATATTGGATATATGGAAGAGCTGGTCAGCGAATACCGTTTGGATAAGGTGGTATGTGTACTTCCGGGAGGGGAGACTGCGCAGGATTCTATTTACAATGCGTTAAAGAAGGCGGAATCAGAGAATCCGGGAGATTCCATTGTCCTGCTGCACGACGGTGTCCGTCCGTTTGTTTCTTACGAAGTGATTTCAAACAATATCGAAGGTGTTAAGAAAAATGGAAATGCGATTACCAGCACGTCCTGCTATGAGACGATTATGCTGAGCAAGACGGGAGATGAGGTGGATTCCGTACCGTACCGTAAGGATACTTTTGCGGGACAGGCTCCGCAGAGCTTTTATCTGAAGGACATTATTGCGGCGCATGATTATGTCCGGGCGCTGCCGACCAGATACGAAAATATGGTAGATGCGTGCACGATTATCCGCAGTCAGGGGATTACGGCGCATATGGTTCCGGGAAACCGCGGAAATATCAAGGTAACCACACCGGAGGATGTATACATGTTCCGGGCGCTGCTGCAATATAAAGAGAATGAGCAGGCGTTTGGACTTGGTTTGACGAATAAGATTGATGCCCGTATGAATCAGGCAAATAAAAAGAGAAACAAAAAATAATATGGAGGTCCGAAAGTGGATAAGACAATATTAGAGAGCAAAGAGGATGCGGTGCTTTTACAGGATTTGGAAGAGCTTGCAGCAGATGGGTTTCCGACAGAGCAAATGAAAGGCTGCACCGTGCTGGTTACAGGGGCAACCGGTTTGATTGGATCTCAGGCAGTGAAAGCGCTGGCGTGCTGCAATCGCCTAAGGGATACCGGAATTGAAATCCTGGCTTCTGTGCGCAGTGAGGAAAAGGCGAAAAAAGTTTTTGGAAATTTGTTGGACCGGGGGGATGTCAAACTGGTTTTGGGCGACATATCGGAACCGATTCAATATTCCGGCAGGGTGGATTATATTATTCATGGCGCCAGCCCGACAAGCTCCCGTTTTTTTGTGAACAATCCGGTCGAGACAATCCTGATTGCCATAAATGGAACGAAAAATGTGCTGGAATTTGCAAAAAGAAAAGAAATAAAAGGCATGGTATACCTTTCTTCCCTGGAGGTATATGGCACACCGGATGAGAATGCCGGTCTGATTGCAGAGGATTATTATGGGTATATCGATCCATTGCAGATTCGCAGCAGCTATTCGGAGGGCAAGAGGATCAATGAGTGCCTATGCGCTTCCTATGCGGCAGAGTATCAGGTTCCGGTTAAGATTGCACGTCTGTCGCAGACTTTTGGAGCCGGTGTAGAGTATCAGGATGGCAGGGTTTTCGCAGAATTTATGCGCTGTGCGATGGAGAAAAAGGATATTGTTCTCCATACTGCCGGAAAAACAGTCCGCAGCTATTGCTACACGAAAGACGCCGTTTCTGCATTGTTTTATATTATGTTAAAAGGGAATGTCGGCGAAGCGTACAATGTAACGAATAGGGACACCCGTATTTCAATCTGTGATATGGCACAGCTTGTCTGTGATACATTTCCAGAGGCGGGGATTTCCGTTACCTTTGATATGCCGGAGGATGTTTCTTCCTTTGGATACAATCCGGAGATGATCGTTGCACTTGACAACACAAAATTATGTGCATTGGGATGGCAGGCAACGACAGACCTGGCCGGCATGTTCCGGAAAATGCGTTTGAGCATAGAACAGCGCCGCGGGGCCTCTGACATTATGTAAAATTGCACAAAAACATACGTAAAAAAACAAATAAAAAGCCAAAATACACAAACTTACAAAAAAATGCTTGAAATTTTATAGATTGTATGTATAATGGTAATTGCTTTATTAACTTGTAAGCATTTAAACTTACAAACAATTTAAAAGGGGGAAAACAAAATGAAGAAACAGGTTAAGAGTGTATTGTCGATGGCACTTGCAGCAGCTTTGGTATTTGCTTCTGTTGGAACAGCAGACGCAGCTACAACAGCTGTAGCTGGAAATGCAACGGCAAATGCAGCTAAGACAACAACAGCTGCTTCCACTACTACAGGTGGTTCCACAACAGGCGGCAGTGTAACAGGTGATTCTGTATCTACAGCAGCTACATCTAAGGTAACTTTACAGTCTGCAAAGTCTATTTACCTTGCAGCTGGTAAGACTGCTACCATCAAGTACAAAGTTACTAAGAAGTCTACTGCTGACAAGATTCAGACAGTTAAGGTTACTTCTTCTAACACAAAGCTTGTAAAGGTAACAAAGAAGACAAACACATCTGCAAAGATTAAAGCACTTGCATCAGCTACAAAGGGTAAGACAGCTACGATCACAGTGAAGTCCGGCTCTAAGTCAGCTAAGGTTAAGGTTACAATTAAGAACCCAACCAAGAAAGTAAAAGCTGCTAAGAAGTCAGTTACAGTTAAGAAAAAGAAAACTGCAACAGTAACTGTTAAGGTTACTGCTACAAACAAGAGTGCAAAGACGACAGATACCGTTAAGGCTACATCTTCTAAGGCAAAAGTTGCAAAGGTTACAAAGACAACGACAAAGAAGGGTAAAGTAACTGTTAATGTGAAAGGTCTTAAGAAGGGTACATCTAAGCTTACCGTTAAGGTTGGCTCTAAGAAAGCAGTTGTAACAGTTAAGGTTAAATAATTTAAGCTGGAATAAATTATAGACCATTTAGAGGAATGCATCTTGGATGTATTCCTCTATTCTTATTGCTGTGATCGTTGTGAAGATAATGGTGTCGCAGGCTCTGCCAATTTGCGCCATTAGTTGCTCCCTGCGGTCACAACATGGAGGCGAATTATGAAAAAACAGAAACGGTGTTTTCAGTGTATGGAATTATATGCAGAAGGACAGATTTGTCCTGTATGCGGATTTGATCATTCGAAATACCAGTCTTCTTTGGATGCGTTACAGCCAGGGACTATTTTACGGGGAAGATATTTCGTGGGGATGCGCCTAAATCAGAATCAGATAGAAAATGCCTATTTGGCATGGGACAATTTAGAAGAGACTGCCGTAACGATTCGGGAGTATTATCCAACAGAGCTTGTCCGGCGTGATTTGACAGGGGAACAGGGGAATAAACTTTTGGTCCCGGAAGGGGAAGCTGGGAAGCGTTATCAAAAGGGAATGAAAGGTTTTGTCAGGGAAGCCAGGGCACTGGTACAATTTTCTGCAATGCCAGGTGTTTTAATGGGGAAAGAATTTTTTCATGAAAATAATACTGCCTATTTGATTCAGGAAAGAAGAAAAGGAATCACATTGGCGGAATATATACAGGAAAATGGTAAAATGAAGCCGGAGAAGGCATTGCGTGGGATGAAGCCGGTACTTCGTTCTCTCGACAGGCTGCACCGTGCGGGCATATTTCACCAAAACATAAATCCTGATCATATCATTGTATCAGAAAATGGGGAAATGCTGTTGACGGATTTTGGTACGGTTCGCATGCTGGAATATAGCGGGGAAAGAGAGCCCGGCCGTTTTCTGCAGAGGGGCTATGCGCCCGCAGAACAGTATCAAATGCAGGAACAGTGTGATGCGGCGGCGGATGTCTATGCGGTCTGTGCGGTATTTTATTATATGATGACTGCGGAGGCTCCGGAGGACGCTGAAAAAAGAGAGGAAGGAGCGCGGCTTAAGCCGTTTGCAGATTATGGGGTTTCTTTGTCTAAGGAGCGCCGCCGTGTTCTGAGAAAAGGGCTTGCAGTTTCAAAGGACAGGCGCTGCCAGACCATGCGGGAGCTTTATCAGGCGCTATACGGCTTTGAAAAAAATAAATGGTTCCTCCGGCTTGGCTGCGGCCTGGCAGTTTTGCTGCTTCTGATTGTTCTGCTTGGAAAAGCAGTTATTTCTCTGGAACAGAATAAAACTGCCGAGACAAATCAGGTGGAGGATGTGGTTGATTCGTCTCAGCAGGAGGAGAAAAAACCTTCACTATGACGGATGTGACAGGGCTTCTGTTAAAGGAGGCAAAAAAGGAAATTGCTGCAAGAAATTCCGAGCTGCTGATTCAGGTAAAGAAAGAATACAGTGAATCGGTAAGGAAGGGATATGTAATCGGGCAGAGTGTTGCTGCCAATACGACATTTCAGGAAGGGGAGATTGAAACCATTGTGCTGACTGTGAGTAAGGGTTCCCAGAAAGTTGTTGTTCCGGATGTCACCGGGATGCTTAAGGAAGATGCGATGAAAAAGATTCACAAGGCAGGATTAAAATATAAAATTGCAGCGTATTCCCAGAATGATACGGTTGCCTTTGGCGCAGTGATACGCCAAAAACCGGTTGAGGGAGAGAAAGCAAAAAAAGGAAGCTATGTTAAAATCTGGGTTAGTCTGGGTTAGTACATCGAATGGAAAAAGTCTGAAAAAAGGCAGATACGGATATTTATAATATGGCTGTGCCGGATGCAGCAGAAATGGGGAGGATTATGTCGGATCAGGCAGAAATGAACAGCAAGAAGCCCTTAACGGTTGGGATTCTTGCACATGTGGATGCGGGAAAAACAACATTGTCAGAGGCGATATTGTATCTGACCGGGCGGATTGCGCAGCTGGGAAGAGTGGACAGACAGGATGCTTATCTGGATACCAATCAGATAGAACGTGAGCGCGGCATTACAATTTTTTCCAAACAGGCAGTATTTCCGCTTGGAGACAGAGCGGTTACTCTTTTAGATACGCCGGGGCATGTGGATTTTTCGGCAGAGACGGAGCGGACGCTCCAGGTATTGGATTATGCTGTGCTGGTTATCAGTGCGGCAGACGGTGTTCAGGGGCATACGCTGACGTTATGGAGATTGTTGAAACATTATCAGATTCCGGTATTCTTATTTTTGAATAAGATGGATCAGCCCGGAACAGACCGTAAACAGCTTTTAGAGCAGCTGCAGGAGAAATTGCATGAAAACTGCATTGCTTTTGACGGCGATGAGGAATCTTTTTTTGAAACGCTTGCAGTTTGTGATGAGACATTGCTGGAAACCTATTTGGCAGAAAAAACGATTCCGGATGAGACGGTGCGTGAACAGATTCGGGCGCGGAAAGTTTTTCCGTGTTATTTTGGTTCTGCACTAAAGCTTACCGGCGTTGAATCCTTTTTGGCTGGTTTTTTACGATATACGGAAGTGCCGGCCTATGCAAAGGAGTTTCGGGCAAAGGTTTTTAAGATTGCGCGGGATGGACAGAATAATCGGCTGACCTATTTAAAAGTGACAGGAGGGATGCTGTCAGTCCGGCAGCAGATAAATGAGGAAAAGGTCAGCCAGCTTCGCATTTATTCCGGAGAGCGCTTTGAGGCGGTGAATGATGCGGCGGCAGGCACAGTTTGCGCAGTTACAGGATTGAGCACAACGTTTGCCGGACAGGGGTTAGGAGAAGAACCGGATGCAGAGATTCCGCTTCTGGAACCGGTATTGACCTATGCGCTGGAGCTTCCGGAGGATTGTAATCCCGCAGGCTTTTTGCCGAAGATGCGGACATTGGAAGAAGAGCAGCCGGAGTTAAAGGTTGTATGGCTGGAGGAAACCGGACAGATTCAGCTGCAGATGATGGGAGAGGTTCAAATTCAGATTGTGAAAAGGCTGATTTGGGATCGGTTTCATGTGCCGGCTGATCTGGGAGAAGGCCAGATTATTTATAAGGAAACTATCCGGCGGCCGGTAGAGGGAGTCGGGCATTATGAGCCGCTTCGCCATTATGCCGAAGTCCATTTGCTGCTGGAGCCTGGGGAACCGGGCAGCGGCGTCCAGATAATGTCTGCGTGCAGTGAGGACAGGCTGGATAAGAATTGGCAGAGATTGATTCTGACTCATTTGGGAGAAAAAGAGCATACGGGCGTATTGACGGGCGGAGCCATTACAGATATCCGCATTACCCTGCTGGACGGGAAAGCACATTTGAAGCACACAGAGGGCGGGGACTTCCGGCAGGCTACTTACCGGGCAGTGCGCCATGGATTAATGAAAGCAGAAAATGTCCTTTTAGAACCGTACTATCACTTTACACTGGAAGTTCCGACTGAATATATTGGACGGGCTATTACCGATATAGAAAAAATGCATGGAAGCTTTACGGCGCCGGAACAGCAGGGCGGGAGCAGTGTGCTGAAGGGGACTGCGCCTGTCGCACAAATGCGCAATTACCAGCAAGAGATATCTTCTTATACAAAAGGGATGGGGAGGCTTTTTTGTACGCTGCAGGGTTACCAGCCCTGCCACAATACAGAAGAGGTATTGGCATCCAATACATACGATCCGGAATTGGATGCACAGAATCCACCCGGTTCTGTTTTTTGCAGCCATGGAGCAGGATTTTATGTGCCGTGGCAGGAGGTTGAAGAGTATATGCATTTGCCGTTGTCCATGAAGCAGCAGGATACAGGGCAGCAGGATTCTCCAGAAGGACAGGGCGGGTATCGGCAGCCTGCATTTAAGGCACAGACAGAGGATTATTTTATGGGGGAAGAGGAAGTGCTTGCACTTCTGGAGAAAACAGGAAGCGCAAACAGGAAAGGGCAGGCAGCCAGACCGGTCAGAAAGCTGCAGAAACGGGTGGTAGCCGCCCCGCATTCTCCGAGAGAAAAAAAGAGCAGGGAAAAATATCTTTTGGTGGATGGTTACAATATTATATTTGCATGGAAAGAGCTAAATGAACTGGCCAAAATGAATATCGACGCTGCCAGAGGAAGGCTGATGGATATTATGTGTAACTATCAGGCATACCGCCAGTGTACTTTGATTCTGGTGTTTGATGCGTATCAGGTGAAAGGCAATGTCGGACAGATGCTCCATTACCACAATATCCATGTTGTATATACGAAGGAAGCAGAGACGGCAGATCAGTACATTGAAAAGCTGGCATACCGTATGGGCGGGGAGTTTGATGTGACAGTTGCGACATCGGACGGGCTAGAACAGCTGATCATACGCGGGCAGGGCTGCAGGCTTATATCGGCAAGGGAATTTAAAGAAGAAGTACGGGCGGTGGAAGAGCAGATTCAGCGCCTGCTGTAATTTGTGCAATATGGTGATGGCAACTGATAAAATTTCGGTGTTTTACCTATTGACATAATGCCAAATTTAGTCCAAAATAAGGCTCGATACAACGTGTTTTACAACGGTTGGATATATAAATGTTAGAGAATGGAGATGATAAGGTGTTTGGTTTTGGTCAGTTAATTGGAATTTTAAAGAAAAATCCGAAAAAAATTGTTTTTACAGAGGGACAGGATCCGCGTATTCTGGAGGCTTCCTCCCGTTTGCTGGCAAGCTATTTCCTGAACCCGATTCTGGTAGGAAACAGGGATAAAATCGCAGAGGCAGCAGAAGAGGCGGGTTTTAATATTCGTGGTGCGGAAATTATTGACCCGGAACATTACGACAGGATGGATGAAATGGTCAGCTTATTATGCGAGCTTCGCAAGGATAAGGGGATGACGCCGGAAAAGGCACGCGGCTTGTTAAAACAGGCAAATTATTTTGGCACGATGCTGGTTAAGATGGGAGAGGCAGATGCCCTTTTGGGAGGTGCAACGTACTCTACGGCGGACACCGTTCGTCCGGCACTGCAGCTGATCAAAACAAAACCGGGCAGCAATATTGTTTCTTCCTGCTTTATTTTAGTGCGTCCAAGTGCAACCGGTGAAAATGAAGTGCTTGCAATGGCAGACTGTGCGATCAATATAGATCCGACAGAGGATCAGCTTGTGGAGATTGCCGGTGAGGCAGCGGAGTGTGCAAAGATTTTCGGCGTTGATCCGCAGCTTGCATTTTTAAGCTATTCGACGCATGGTTCCGGTGCAGGGGAAGCGGTTGATAAGATGCGGAATGCTGCCGCAAAGACAAAGAAAAAGTATCCGGAGCTTCCAATAGATGGTGAATTGCAGTTTGATGCTGCGGTTTCGCCGAGAGTGGCAAGGACGAAGTGTCCGGAATCAACAGTGGCAGGCCACGCCAACACATTTATTTTCCCAGATATCAATGCGGGGAATATTGGTTATAAGATAGCACAGCGCATGGGGAATTTTGAGGCATACGGTCCGATTCTTTTAGGACTGAATGCACCGGTTAATGATCTCTCCAGAGGATGTAATGCGTCTGAAGTATATTCCATGGCGATCATTACAGCAGCGCTCGCATAAGAGGAGATTCCAGGTCTATGCTTGATTTATTTTCGTTGACACAGCTAATTAAATTATTACATGCACCGATTTGCATTTACCATGAAAATGGTGAGCTTTTTCAGGCGCTGGAGGATGTAGAAGGGAAAATTTTGATTGAGCAGGACGCGTTTAAACAGGAAATTCCAAAGGATTATCCTTACGTTCAGGTAGAAAAGGATGGAGCTGCCTATTGTCTTATGTGGGCCGAAGAAATGGGCAAATGGATTGCGCTGGGAAAGCTTCGAATCTATTATTCATCCTATACAGAGCAGTTGAAGCAATATCCTTATTGTGACAAGGATGAATTTGCGGCGATTATCTCTCTGATTTGGAAAAATGTTTCCGGCAGAGAGATTGGCGCTTCCAGCCTGTGGTTTCAAAATTTACAGAGCGAGGAACGTACACAGGAAATGGTTTCGCGGGGGATTTTTGAGGTGCAGGAGGAAGGCCGCACGCACAATCCGTATTCACAGGAGCTGCGTGAGCTCGACAGTATCCGGCGCGGCGATATGAAAGCATTACAGGACAGCATGGATGAAGTGTACAGCGGCAAGGCGGGAATTCTGGCAAAGGATGAAATCCGGCAGCAGAAAAATCTTGCGATTTGTACGATTACGCTGGCGTCCAGAAGCGCCATTCAGGGCGGCCTGAACCCAGAGCTTTCATTTTCCATGTCGGATTCTTTTATTTGGAATATTGAAGAAAATCTTTCTGACCCGGTTCAAATTGCCAGGGCGGCCAGAGATGCTGAGATGGAATACACAAGTTTGGTTCATGATTTGCAGAGGATGAACACAAACCCGTTGATTAACCAGATACGTGATTATGTATTTTGTCATATGCACGAACCCATCCGTGTTAAGGATATTGCAGATGATATCGGTGTGACTCCGAATTACTTATCAGAACAGTTTAGCAAGAATACAGGCATGACGCTCAAGCAGTATATTATCAATGAAAAGATATCCAGCAGTGAACGGATGCTGAAGTATACGGAGTATTCCCTGCAGGAGATCAGTACAATCTGTGCATTTAGCTCCCAGAGTCGTTTTTGTGTATATTTTCAGCGGAAAAACGGAATCACGCCGGCGAAATACCGCAAGCTGTATCAGAAAAAATAGCAGAATGATTTCCATATTTTCAAAAAATAATCACACATTAGATTATAAAACGTATAATAAACCTGAGAAAATGTATACAAAAATTGGGAAATTATGTTATACTGTTTCTCGTTACTATGAGAGTAGCGAAGGGGATATAATGGTATTGGAATCTGTGTATATGCATTATAGATAGGAGTGAGCATGTATGGAAAAATTCCAGATTCAATTTAGTGACTTAGAGGATGTACACAAATTTGTACACGTCGTGTCTGGATATGACGCTGACGTTGACTTATATTGTGGCAGCTACTGCGTCGATGCAAAATCGATTATGGGAATCATGACAATGGATATCCGTAATCCTATGTGGGTTAGCTGTAATTGCGGAATTGGTGAAGGTAAGAGGCTTATGAACGACTTAGAGTGGCTTGCCGTTGCATAAGAGATACAAATAAACAGAGAAAAGCCAGGTATGGCCGGGTATGTGTAAACATACCCGGTAATTTTTGTGGGTGAAAAAAATTGTGGCAAATACTGCTGTATTTCATAAAAATTGATCTTGCGCTGCTTATTCCAGTGCGGAATATACAATGTTGCGGATTGTCCTGACGTCCCGGAATCCGTTGCCGCCGCATTTTTGAATGACGTAGATGATTGCAAGGTTTTCTTTTGGATCCATGCTGACATAGCATCCCAGCCAGCCATCCCAGCCATATTCTCCTTCCGAGCCGAGGCTGTAGGCCTGTCCGGCATCGATCATGACACGCATCAGATTGCCGTAACCATAACCGGTAAGCTGTTCCCAGTCCATTGCAGCAAGCTGCTTTTCGTTTAGATGATTTCTGGTCATCCACTCAACAGTCTTGCGTCCCAGAATCCGAACGCCGTTAAAAGTGCCCTTTTGCAGCATCATCTGTGCAAATTTACTATAGTCGTCTATCGTAGAGACAAGTCCGGCTCCTCCTGATTCAAAAGCCGGTTTTTTCAGGTGAAAATAGCTTAGACCGAGGTGCTGCCATGTACAGGGTTCCAGTGTCTGCGTCTCTGGCATATATTGGTAATTCTGGCAGAAGCGGTTCTGTTTTTCTTCCGGCACATAAAAATCCGTGTCAACCATTCCAAGCGGTTCAAAAATCGTTTCTTTCAGGTATTGTCCAAAGGATTTTTGGGTGACAACCTCAATAATGGCTCCGAGTACATCGGCACAAAAGCCATAGTTCCAGGCTTCCCCCGGCTGGAATTTTAACGGTTGCTGACCAATCAGGTTAGCAAGGTCATATGTAGATGTCGGGGTGTCCTCTTCCAGAAGCTTCCGGTAATAGGTGTCAATCATATCCTGCATAGGCTGTCCGGCCGGAAAGGAAGCGTCCGGATAATTAACGCCGGCGGTCATATCCATCAAATGCTGGATGGTCACTTCGTTTTTGACAGGCACCAGCTCTTTTTCCGTAAATACCTTTTGGTTTTGGAAACCCGGAAGATATTTGCCGGCAGGGTCATCCAGCGAAAGCAGGCCTTTTTCCACAAGGGTCATGACGGCAGCGGAAGTGATCGGCTTCGTCATGGAATAGCATCGGAAAATGCTGTCTGGCGCCATGCGGATTCCCTTTTCTTTATCGGCATAACCATATTCCTTTCGATAAACTTCTTTTCCTTCGTGGATGACTGCAATGGCTGCGCCGACATTGCAGTCCGGAGTGTCGCTGTTGCCCTGCAGGGTTGAAGAAATTGCACAGTCCAAACGTTTCAGTATCTCATCATTCATAAAATCGGTTCCTCCGTTCACACTTTTTTCTTTCATCTTATCATATAAAAAAAAGAAAAGAAATATTTCGGCAAAAATTTCTTATCCGACAAAGAGTATAAGCAAACTGTTTTGGAGTAAAACTACTACAGTGAAAACTTTTTCAAAAGAGGCCAGTACGGCGCTTCGTAAATTTCGAAAACGTTGTACTAGTGTACAATGTACTGGTATTTGGAGGTGGATAAGATGTCGCAGTTTCAGGCATATACAATTATGTTTTTTATGGGTGGTTTTTTGTATTGCAGCATTGAGGTATTGGCAAGAGGATATTCACATATTTCGATGTTTCTTGCAGGTGCAGTCTGTTTTCTTCTGGTCGGTGTGGTAGAGGCGGTGCTGGGAAGTTCAGCATCTGTTATCAGCCAGATGTTTTTCTGCGGTTTGATGATTACATTTGTTGAGCTTATAATCGGATTGGTTGTCAATCGTTATATGCATTTAAATGTCTGGGATTATTCCGGCCAGCAGTACAATTTCATGGGACAGATCTGCCTGCTGTATTCCAATTTGTGGATTTTGCTTTCCGGCCCAATGATTTTTCTGCATGATTACATGGAATATTTGCTTTTGGGCAGCAAGATTCCGGAATATCATTTATTCTGACGCCGGTCCGCTCCTTGTAGTTTTTGTAAAATTGTGATAGAATTAGCAACAATATTTTTCAGCGTGAGGTGTGTTTTTCGTATCAGATGCAGAATGTTTAGCCTGGCAGGATTTTTTACTGCGTCTGCGCCAGCGGAGGGCTGCTGGAGCAGACGGAGAAAGGAAAAGCAGGCAGAAAGGGATAATTAATTTATGAAAGAAGAGCAGTTGTATATTCAGGCGGTAAACGATCAGATTCTCCGTATTTTTTCGAAAGACGCGCTGCAGAAGCAATCTTTTGCGGTTGGAGATATACAGGCGTTGTCCGAAGCGATTCCGCTGTCTGAGGTTGGGGCAGCGAAAGAAAAAATACTGGAAACCAGGAAGCTGTCCGTAAAAGTGGCAGGCGGAAGGTTTCTTTCTGTTTTTGACCGGGAGGGTACGCTGCTGTGTGAGGACTGGGACGGAGAGCGGCAGGAAACACAGGCGCTGTCTGAAACGGAACTGGAACAGCTGCGCGCAGAGGGGCATGCGGTCGACGAGATGGCAGCACAAGCATTTTCTGTGGTGAAACGATTTGTGGGGGATGAGGTTGTATACGGGCTGGGAGATAAAACAGGCTTTTTGAATAAGAGGGGATATCAATATATGATGTGGAATTCGGATAATCCTGATCCGCATGTAGAAAACGGAACTTTTAAGGCAATGTATAAGTCAATTCCGTTTTTTATTGTTTTGCGGGAAGATGCGGTATATGGGATTTTTCTGGATAATACATACCGCTCCTATTTTGATATGGGCTATGAGGACACGCGGTATTATTCATTTGGCGCAGCGGGTGGTGTACCGGACTATTATTTTATTGGGGGAGATACGATTGCAGAGGTAATTTATGGCTACACAGAGCTGACAGGCAGAGCGCCTTTGCCGCAGCTTTGGACCCTGGGCTACCATCAGTCCCGCTGGAGCTACGGAAGCAGTGAAGAGGTGCGCTCCCTGGCTGAAAAGCTGAGAAAGTATGAAATCCCGTGTGATGCCATTCACCTTGATATTGATTATATGGATCACTTTAAGGTGTTTACTGTGAGTGGAGAGGCATTCCCTGATTTGACTGGACTTGGGAGCGAGCTCGCTAAACAGGGAATCCGGCTGGTTAGTATTATCGACCCGGGGACAAAGGCAGAAGCGGGGTATTCGCTTTATGATACGGGTATAGAGAAGGAGTATTTTGCAAAGACAAAAGAGGGGGAGGTTTACCACAATGCAGTCTGGCCGGGAGACTCTGTCTATCCGGATTACACTTCTGCAGCGGTGCGTCAATGGTGGGGCGACCAGGCGGAGCTTTTAACATCACAGGGTATTCAGGGAATCTGGAATGACATGAATGAGCCTGCAAGTTTTCAGGGTCCTTTGCCGGATGATGTGCTGTTTTACGGTGACGGCACTGTCAGGCGTCATGAGGAGGTACATAACGTATACGGGCATTTGATGGCGCAGGCAACCTATGAGGGTCTGAAAAGGGCAACCGGCAAACGCCCGTTTGTGATCACGCGCGCATGCTATAGCGGTTCCCAGAAATATACAACTGCATGGACCGGCGACAATCAGAGCCTCTGGACACATCTGCAAATGTCGATTCCGCAGCTTTTGAATCTTGGAATGTCCGGAATGCCGCTGGTAGGAACGGACATCGGCGGATTTGGCGCAAATGCCACGCCGGAGCTTTTATGCCGCTGGGTTGAGGCATCCTGTTTTGCGCCGCTGTTTCGGAATCACAGTGCAAAGTTTACCAGAAGGCAGGAGCCTTGGCAGTTTGATCAGCGGACGCTTTATATCAACCGGAAATATATTGCGCTTCATTATCATTTTCTGCCATATCTTTATGATCTGTGTTACGAAGAGTCGCTTACCGGCATGCCGGTGCTTCGCCCATTAGCCATGCATTATCAAAACGATAAAAATACATGGGAATGCAATGATGAGTATTTGGTTGGCAGTCAAATTCTGGCAGCGCCGGTTACAAGTCAGGGAGCAAAAGCAAGAATGGTTTATCTGCCGGAAGGGACATGGGTGGATTATTGGAGCGGAGAGCGTATTCCGGGCAGCAGATATATTTTGCGGGAAGCACCGTTAGAGGTGTGCCCGATTTATGTCAGGGCGGGAAGTATCCTTCCTGCTATGGAGCCGGTATTATCTATCCAGCCGGAGAACATGAAAAAGCTGATTCTTGAATTTTATCCGGCAGACAGGCAGATGGGAAAGGAAAATGAGCTGGCGGGGAAAAAGGGGCAGGAGGTACGCTATATCCATTATCAGGATAATGGCACGGATTTTGCTTATCAGGATGGAGAATATAACCTGTATGAATTTCGGTTCTCCGGGGAGAGAAGCTCCGGTTTATCCGTTTCTATGATTCATGAGGGCTATGAGGGAAAATACCAGACGATAGAAGCGGTGATCCGTTAAGAAAGAATACAAAAAACAGAGCGCCAAAAAGCAGCATATGATAAAAAATGAGGCAGACTATGGAAGAAAAAAAGACAAGATATACGAAAAAGCGCAGGGCGCTTGACATTATTGAACTTTTAAAAAAAGAATATCCGGATGCGGGCTGTTCGTTAGAATACGATGATGCCTGGAAGCTTCTGGTAAGTGTCAGGCTGGCGGCACAGTGTACAGATGCCAGAGTTAATGTTGTGGTGGAGGATCTATATGCGAAATATCCTGACATCAATGCGCTGGCAGAGGCAGCGCCGGAGGATATTGAGGCAATCGTAAAGCCGTGCGGGCTGGGAAAAAGCAAGGCGAGGGACATCAGTGCATGTATGAGGCAGCTGCGTGACCAATACAATGGAGAGGTTCCGGAGGACTTTGATGCGCTTCTGGCACTGCCGGGGGTGGGAAGAAAGAGCGCAAATCTCATTATGGGAGATGTATTTGGCAAACCGGCGATTGTTACAGACACGCATTGTATTCGTCTGGTGAACCGGATGGGGCTGGTTGATGGGATAAAAGACCCCAAAAAGGTGGAAATGGCATTGTGGAAACTGATTCCGCCGGAAGAGGGAAGTGATTTCTGCCATCGGCTTGTGTATCATGGGCGGGCAGTCTGTACTGCGAGAACAGAACCGGACTGCGGGAACTGCTGCCTAAATGCGGTCTGTAAAAAGATTAAAAAATGATTTCATATTCCATTT
>JAJQGL010000106.1:38477-56564 GCA_021200535.1 Clostridiaceae bacterium
CAGCAAAAAGATTAAAAAGTGATTTCGTATTCCATTTCAGCAAAAAGATTAAAAAGTGATTTCGTATTCCATTTCAGCAAAAAGATTAAAAAATGATTTCGTATTCCATTTCAGCCAAAACATTGGAGGGTGTGAAGTAAAAAATGACCAGTGCAATAATTATGGTATATTATCTTTTCTTTTACGGATAATATTATTACAGAAAATTTTGCAAAAAGGAGATAAAAGGAATATGAAGGCAACAGGGATAGTACGTCGTATTGATGATTTGGGGCGCGTGGTGATTCCGAAAGAAATCAGAAGAACATTACGAATCCGGGAAGGTGATTCTCTGGAGATATACACATCCAGAGAAGGGGAAATAATTTTAAAAAAATATTCTCCGGTTGCTGAGCTGGGAGATTTGGCAAAACAATATGTGGATTCTCTGGCACAGACTTCGGGAGGAATTGTGGCAGTCACAGATAAAGATCAGCTAATCGCAGTGTCTGCGGGAGGAAAAAAGGAGCTGTACCAGAAGCCGATCAGCAAGGAGTTGGAAAAGATCATTGAGGACAGAGAAAATGTGGCAGCGTCAGAGGATTCGAAAGAATATGTTGAAATTTCAAATGAGGCGAGAAAATTTTCTTATGAGATCATTTATCCGATTATTGTGGAAGGAGATGTGGTTGGCAGCGTAATTCTGCTGTCAAAGGATGAGAACAGTAAATTTGACAACAGTGATGAGACATTGATTGCTTTTGGTGCAAATATTCTGGGAAAACAGATGGAGCAGTAGCGATATCATATTTATTTTTCGGGAAAGGTTGTTTATTTGGGCAAAATAAGGTATAGTATAGCGAAAGACTTATTACGTGACGAAAAGGGGGAGCACATTTATGAGCCGGAAGCTTACAATGCTGGAGGAGTGGGGATGTGATATTGATGGAGCGATGGAACGCTTTTTAGATGATGAGGCTTTTTATTTTGAATGTTATGGGCAGGTTATTACGGATCCCTGCTTTGACCGTCTATGCGAGGCTTTAGAGCAGCACGATATTCGAAGCGCCTTTGATTGTGCGCATACGCTAAAGGGTGTGATTGCAAATATGGGGCTGACTCCCCTGGAACAGATTCTGATTGATATTGTAGAGCCGCTCCGGGGAGGGGATGACAGTGGCTGCATGGAAAAATATAAGGAACTAATGGAAGAGAGAAAGAAATATCTGGAGATTCTTTCGTAGTGCATCGTTTTTCAAATAAATCGACTGTATACGTAGAATGAATTTTTATATGAAAGGCGGAAGAAGGAGGCGCAGCGTCGGCTAATGACAACGCTGCAGATGGAAATTCAGACAGGTATATAGTCGAGATAATTTGGAAACGGGGTACTAGCTCTGCATATGCAGAGTTTCAAAATATGGGAAAAAGACATAAATTGGCAAAGAATTGCCGAAAAACCTTGACAAATCGGCATAATGAGGGTATAAATAGATTTGTAAGTTTTTTACGGAAACATTATATATTTTTGAGGAGGAATTATCCATGAACAAAACAGAATTAGTTGCAGCTATGGCTGAAAAGGCAGAACTTTCTAAAAAAGATTCTGAAAAGGCCTTAAAGGCATTAATTGATGTCGTAACGGACGAATTAAAAAAAGGTGAAAAAATTCAGTTAGTTGGATTTGGTACATTCGAAGTAATCGAGAGGGCTGCAAGAGAGGGAAGAAATCCTTTGACTGGTGAGAAGATGCAGATCAAGGCTTCCAAAGCTCCTAAGTTTAAAGCTGGTAAGGCTTTAAAAGACGCTGTAAACTAGTGTTTGATGAATAATTATGAATATCTGAGGTTGTCTTAGGACAGCCTCTTTTCACTTATAGGAAATGGCGGCAGCATTTGGGAAAACAGGCAGATTTGCTAATTGTCATTAACACAGCAGGTCTATAAATACAGTAGAACTGTGAACACAGCAGACAGAAAGGAAATGCCATGCGTTTAGATAAATATTTAAAAGTATCGCGTCTGATCAAGAGACGGCCGGTGGCCAATGAGGCGTGTGATGCAGGGAGAATTAAGGTTAACGGAAAGACAGCGAAAGCATCCCTTAACGTAAAGGTGGGAGATCAGATTGAAATCAGTTTTGGCGATAAACTGGTGCAGGTAGAGGTTCTCAGTGTAGCGGAAACTTGTAAAAAGGAAGAGGCAAAAGAATTATATAAGGTGTTATAATTAAAATTACTTTCTCATATACTGAATTAGTACAGCGAATCTGGTGCAGCAATGAATTAATTTTGCTGCATTGCGGATGGCGGCAACTAAAAAAGTAAGGAGGAAGTTTTTTTATGGAAGACAGACCGTATGATGACAGCAGAAGAACCAGTGTGCATAAGGTATATCTCAATGCGAGAAAGACGGCAGTTTTATCTGGGGTAAAGGATGTTTTGTCGTTTGACGCAAAGGAGGTCTATCTGGAGACAGAGCAGGGGATTTTACTGATTCGCGGAGATGAGCTTCATGTCAGCCGGTTATCGCTCGAAAAGGGCGAGGTGGACGTAGATGGCAGAATTGACAGTTTTGTATATTCAGACAGGGAAGAACCGCAGAAAAAGGCGTCATCCTTACTGGGGAGGATGTTTCAGTGACAGAAATTATCATGGGACAGGTTCGCTTTGTTATTTTTTCAGCCTGTCTTGGGATGCTTCTTATGGCGGGCTATGATGTTGTACGTTTTTTGCGCTGGATGTTTCCGCAAGGCAAATGGCTGGTGGCAATCGGGGATCTTTTGTTTTGGTGTGTTATGTCCATTCCTGCGTATGCGGTCTTTTTTATATATAATGATGGCGCCATCCGATGGTATGGCGTACTTGCTGTGCTGTCCGGGGGGCTTTTATATGAATATGGTATCAGTCGTCCGGTTCGTTTGTTTGGCAGAAAACACGTTCAGCCGCCAGTCAAAAAAATAAAAAAAATCGGTGCAAATATCCGAAAAAAATGTTGCAAAAAAAAGGCAAATAGTATATAGTGAAAGAACCAGCCGGAATGCTTCAAACGCTTGTAAAATAAGGCTTTGCGGGGCATTTAGATGAGAAGAAATACAATATATGGTATATAGATTACAGCGATCAACAATATGTAGTATTTAAATGGGCTGTTTTATGAATTTGTGTGTTTGGAAGGACGGTGAGACTGTGAATAGAAGGAGAAGAAAAAAGAAGCTCAGGCCGATGACGGTTTTTGGCGTGATTGCATTAACAGCTGTTCTCTGCGGCGTTATGCTGTATCAGCAGTCTGCACTGAAAGCACAGGGGAAAGAATATGCCAGCCAGTTAGAGGAGTTAAATGAAGAAAAGCAAGAGCTGGAACAGGAACAAGAGGATGTGGAAGAGTTTAAAGAATATGTTAAGACAGATTCCTATGTGGAGGATGTGGCGAGAGAGAAGTTTGGGCTGGTGTATGATGGGGAAATAATATTTGAACCAGAGGAGGATTAGAAAATACAGTCTGTAGTATTAGCGGGCAGCAAAGCGGATTGTGGTTATTATTTGACGGAAAGACGATGAAAAATAGAAGCTGTGCATGAGTTTAATCTTGTGTCACAGCTTTTTTGTAAGGAAGAAGGCTTTAAGCCTTTCTTTTTTTGTGCACAGAGGCTGTCGGTGTTTTTTGTGCAGGGTTGTTAGTTTTTTTGTGCACAGGGGCTGTCAGTTTTTTGTTTTATGGGGAATTTGTTCTTTTTGTCGATTTCTTTTTGAAAGATAAACTGTCTTTTTGACAAAATGTGCAAAATGATTTTTTTATACTTTGTTCCTACAGCACAAGTAAGGGGGCTGGCCTTTCTTACAATTTGGCGGAAAGAGGTGGGAATGATGTTGAACATACAAAAAAGAATGTTGTTTCAGGTGCTATTGGGATTTTTTCTGGGCAGGGTTAATCTGTTTGGAATCAATCCGGTCGGGGTGGCTTATTTTGCCGCCAGTTATACGGAAACCGGTGCAAAGCTTCCGGTGGGCATTGCTGTGTTTTTAGGGATGGTTACGGCATTTTCGCCAGAGAAAGCGCTGAGTGCGGGAATGGCAATGCTTGTTCTGGTTCTGGCGGTGGATTTTCTGGAAAAAAGAAAATTTACGGTAAGGATGGGACATGCTGCGTTGATTCTTGCCGCAGCGGTAGCAGTATTCCAGGCATTTCGCCTGACACTTATGTTTCATTTACAGTATGAGGTATGGCTGGCCGGGCTTGACAGTGTTTTGACGCTGGTATGTACCAGGGTACTTTTTGATGGCATTCATTTCTTGCTCCATGCCAGAAAAGGACAGGGGCTGGGGAATGAGGAGATTATCAGTCTGGTGCTGCTAGGTGCCTTTGGCGTGCTGGGCATTCCGGATATCATGATTGCGGATATTTCGCTGATCTGGACGGCGACTCTTTTTTTGACGCTGGTGATGGGTTACTGCTATGGTACCGGAGCGGGTGCGATAGCCGGTGCAATCGGAGGCTGCGTGCTGGTAGTCAGCGGACAGGAAAGCAGTATGATAGGGATTACTGCTCTTTTGGGAATCTGTGCGGGTATGCTGCGCGAACAGGGAAAGCTGCTGATGGCGGCGGCATGGCTTATTGCTGCAGTTGCCCTGTGCTATCTGGTTAGCCGGGAAATGATGCAGTTTGGCGATCTGGAGGGTCTTGCGATTGCAGGGGGGATTTTTTTGCTGATACCGGAAAAAATATTAGGAAAAATAAGTATTCGTGCCGGAGGATGGGAAGATAAATGGGAGAGTGAACAGCTGCAGACGCTGCTTCGGCACAAATTACTGGATTTCTCACAGTCTTTTCAGAATCTTTCCAGAACCATGTCCCACAGTTCCGCACAGGAAGAACAGGGGAAAAAAGCGGAGGTCAGAAGGCTTTGGGGGTTGATTTCGGAGGAATTGTGCAACCGGTGTGAGCATTGTGAAAACTGCAGTGGACAGCTTTCTCTTTTGCGCCCTGAGATGGCGGGAATGCTTGCTGCAGCGCAGGAGCAGGGGCAGATTGTGCTGGAAAATATGCCGGTGGAGTTTGCAAAAACATGTGTCCATAAGGAGCGTTTTCTTTTGGAGGCAAACCAAAATCTTCATTTGGCAAATATGAACAGGGGATTCCAGAACCGGATGCTGCAAAACCAAAAAATACTGGCGGGGCAGATGCGCGAGGTCAGTGAGATTGTGGAAGAACTGTCGGACAAGCTGCCGGTAGTCAGAAAGCTGCCGGATGAAACATTAGAGCGCATTGAGAAGGAACTGAGAAGAAACCGGGTTATGTTGGGGCACATTGCCTTTTATGAAAAATATGACGGCAGATTGGAGATTAAGTTATCCGGGCGGACAGGGAGAGGCCGTTTTGTTACAACAAGGGAAGTAGGAGAAATGATATCTGCAATTCTTGGTTTTACGGTGACAGCGAAAGAAGAGTGCCGCAAAGTATTTTCCAGGGAAGAAGAATCTTTTATTTTTGAGGAAAGCGCCAGGCTGCGTGCAGTAACCGGCATCAGCCGTGTGCCGAAAACAGGGGAAGAGGTGAGCGGGGATACTTTTTCCTGTATGCATTTGCCGAGCGGAGAGCTTTTGATGGCGCTTTCAGATGGTATGGGAACTGGTGACGCCGCCTGTGAGGAAAGCGAACAGGTCATTGAAATGCTGGAACAGATGACAGAGGCTGGTTTTTCTGAGATTTCTGCAATCAAGCTGATCAATTCCGCGTATATGTCCCAGGAGGAGAAGAGAAGCTTTGCAACAGCGGATGTAGCAGTGTTTAATCTGTATCAGAAATCCGGGCAGTTTTTAAAGTGTGGGGCCAGCACGACATATCTTTGCCATTCGGAAGGGATGGACGAGATTGAAGGCGAGGCTTTGCCGATTGGAGTAATGAACGATTTTGAACCCTATTTGAGAAAATGTAGTATATCTGCCGGAGATTATGTTATAATGATGACGGACGGCGTGGCAGATTGTTTTCCGCCGGGGGAGTACAGGCTGGAAAACAGAATCTGGGAGTATTTTTCTGACCGGATTGGACCGCAGGAGCTGTCCGAGCGGATATTGCAGGATGCGCTGGAGTGTCAGGATGGTGATCCGGTTGATGATATGAGTGTCATGGCAGTTGCTTTTTATGAAGATACAAACTGTCGGGCGAAGTAATAGAATACAGCACGTGAAATGGTGGAAATATGGATAAAATATATAACAGGATAGCGGAGTATAGCTGCCGGAATAACCTTTTTCAACAAGGGGAAAGCATTTTGGTGGGGGTGTCGGGCGGAGCGGATTCTATTTTTCTTTTGCATGCGCTTTGCCAGCTTAAAGAGCGTTTTTCGCTGCAGATTGCAGCTGTTCACATCCATCATGGAATCCGGGGCGGGGAGGCGGACCGGGATCAGGAGTTTACCCAAAAATTTGCGGAGCGTTTGGGGATTGCCTGCTATTTGTTCCATGAGGATGTACCGTGCCGTGCAAAAGAATGGGAGATGTCTGTAGAGGAAGCGGGACGCGCTGTGCGGTATCAGTGTTTTGAAAAACTGCGCCAGCGTCTCGGTTTTGACTGGATTGCGGTAGCGCATAACCGAAATGATCAGGCAGAAACCATTTTGCTGCAGCTTTTGCGCGGAAGCGGACTGCGTGGACTTGGGGGGATACGGGCAAAACGTGATCGGGTAATCCGCCCGCTGCTTTTTCTGGAGCGTGCGGAAATTGAAGCTGCATTGCAAAAAGAGGGGCTTGGATACTGCGAGGATGCGACAAATAGCGGGGATGCGTATGCCAGAAACCGGATTCGAAACCATGTTCTGCCCTATCTGCAGGAACAGCTGCAGCCGGCAGCTGTAGACCATATTGCCCGCGCCGGAGAGCAGCTGCAGGGCATTATGGACTATATCGGACAGCAGAGCCGTGCTGTTGCGAAACGGAATGTAAAAAAAGGGATGCATAGCTGTAAAATTGAGTGTGCTGTGCTTTTAGAGCAGGCGCCGGTCATTCAGGGGGAGATTTTACTGCAGATGATGGAAGAGCTTGTCCGGAAGAGAAAGGATATCACATCCAGGCATATTGCCGCATTACAGAAGCTTGCTGCGGGGGAAACGGGGAAAAAAATAATGCTGCCCTATCATTTGATGGCAGAAAAGACATATACTACATTAGAGATCTTCCTTACCGGGGAAGGAAAACGGCAAGGGCAATCCCCCACATGGGAGCAGGGGGTTGCGGTGCGGCCAGGGGATTCCTTTTGCATTCCGGCGGCGGACACTGGGCAGAAATGGACGGTATGGTTTGAACGGTGCGGCCGGGGAGAAATATTGCCGGAGGAATTAAAAAACCACTGTACGAAATGTTTTGATTATGCTAAAATGGATTCCATGCCGGTATTTCGTTATCCGGCGCCGGGGGATTATTTGTGGCTGGACAGGGACGGCAGGAAGAAAAAGCTCAGCCGTATTTTTATTGACGATAAGCTGCCGTTATCCAGACGGGAACGGCTTATTGTGCTGGCGCAGGGGCCGCACGTGTTATGGATACCGGAGTTGAACCGGAGCAGTGTTTATTTTTATGTTACATCACAGACAGATGAAATACTTTGTGCCAGGATTCATACGCACAAAGCGTAAAAAGAAAGGCGGACATCATGAAAGAAGTTGTGCATGAAATGTTTTCAGAGGAACAGATTCAGGAAAGGATAATGGAAATCGCAAAGCAGATCAATAAAAAATATGGGAACACACCGCTGCATGTGATTGGTGTACTGAAAGGCAGCGTATTCTTTTTTACAGAGTTGGTAAAAAGGCTGACTATGCCGGTTACGATTGATTTTATTGCGGCAGGCAGCTATGGAGACGGCATGGTTAGCACAGGCTCGCTTTCGATTGAAAAAGATCTGGAGGGTGAGATTGATGATTTGCATTGTCTCATTGTTGAGGATATTGTTGACACGGGAAATACGTTGAGTAAGATTTGTAAAATGCTTTTGGCAAGAAATCCTGCCAGTGTGGAATTTTGCGCATTGCTGGATAAACCGGCGCGCAGGGAAACAGAGGTGCAGGTAGAATATATTGGGTTTATAATTCCGGATGAATTTGTCGTTGGATATGGGTTAGATTATGCACAGAAATACCGTAATCTTCCGTATGTTGGCAGATTGGAATTTATTGAAGAATAATTAATAAGGAGACGATTCATGAAAAAACAGATGAGAACAGGAGGGCTGGGTTTTTATGTTCTGATTTTGGCCATTATTCTGGTAGCAGTATATGTGTCGGGAGCATTTGAACAAACCTCTGGCAGCAATTATAATCTGGCATCCTTTGCAGAGGATGTGGAACAGGGAAATGTAGAGTCAGTAAAAATTCTTCCAAATGAGGAAGTGCCTACCGGCGAGGTGCGGGCTGTTTTGACAGACAATCAGACAGTCAGCTTTTATGTTTCTGATGTCAGTGAAGTGGAAACCATTGTGTACGCGCAGGAGGATTTGGCGGAAAATTGTGTGGTGGCTGATATCCAGAAGCCGTCGTGGGTGATTACAACGTTACTGCCATATGGTCTGGGGATTATTGCAATATTTTTCCTGTTTTCTTTTTTGTCAGCGCAGTCCGCAGGAGGGGGCGGAAGCAATTCGAAAATGATGAATTTTGGAAAAAGCCGCGCGCAGCGGATTGATCCGGATGAAAATTCAAAGAAATTCCGGGATGTAGCCGGACTGAAAGAAGAAAAGGAAGAATTAGAAGAGATTGTAGATTTTCTGGCAAATCCGGCCAAATATACCGGCGTTGGGGCGAGAATCCCAAAGGGAATCCTTCTGGTGGGCCCTCCCGGTACGGGTAAGACACTGCTTGCAAAAGCGGTTGCAGGGGAGGCGGGCGTTCCGTTTTTCAGCCTTTCCGGTTCTGATTTTGTTGAAATGTTTGTCGGTGTCGGAGCTTCCCGTGTCAGGGATATGTTTGCAGAGGCAAAAAAGAACGCCCCTTGTATTGTCTTTATTGATGAGATTGACGCGGTTGCAAGAAAGCGTGGCTCAGGCCTGGGCGGCGGGCATGATGAACGCGAACAGACCCTGAACCAGATGCTGGTGGAAATGGATGGCTTTGGCGTGAATGAGGGCATTATTGTGATGGCGGCAACGAACCGGGTTGATATTCTGGATCCTGCCATTCTGCGCCCGGGGCGTTTTGACCGGCGCGTTACAGTAGGGCGTCCGGATGTGCGGGGGCGTGAGGAGATCCTTGAGGTCCATGCAAAAGGAAAGCCGCTGGGTGACAATGTCGACCTGAGAAGGGTGGCGCAGACGACGACCGGATTTACCGGGGCGGATCTGGAAAACCTGTTAAATGAGGCGGCGATTGCCTGTGCCAAAGATAACCGCAGGTTTTTGGAGCAGGAGGATATTGAAAAGTCCTTTATTAAAGTCGGAATTGGAAAAGAGAAAAAGAGTAAAATTATTTCAGAGAGAGATAAAAAGATCACAGCATATCACGAGGCAGGGCATGCGATTCTTTTTCATGTACTGCCGGATGTAGGACCGGTGCACATGGTGTCGGTAATTCCGACCGGCGGCGGGGCAGCAGGTTATACGATGCCGCTTCCGGAACGGGATGAAATGTTTATTACAAAGGGCAAGATGATGCAGGATATTGTTGCTGCTCTGGGAGGAAGAATTGCGGAGTCATTAATTTTTGATGATGTTACGACAGGTGCCTCTCAGGATATCAAGCAGGCGACGGCAACGGCAAAGGATATGGTGACAAAATACGGATTTTCAGATGCGCTGGGTATGATTAACTATGCAGATGAGGACGAGGTTTTTATCGGCAGGGATTTTGGCCAGACCAGCCGCGCTTACAGTGAGGACGTTGCAAAAACGATTGACGGTGAGGTCAAGCGGATTATTGATGAGGCGTATGCAAAGGCAAAACAGATTTTAGAGGATCATATGGATATACTGCATGCGTGTGCGCAGCTTTTGATGGAGAAAGAACGTATCGACCGCAAGGAATTTGAGTCGCTTTTTCAGAAACCGGCGGATGATTCTGACGGGGAAGATGTGCTGGTTCCGGAGCCGCAGGCTTAATAGGGCAGCATGGTTTGCACGAACTTTGCATTATGCGCAAAAAAACGGCGCAGAAATGAGGAAAATTATGCAAATTCGCTGAGTTTTTTTTGACAATGACACAATGCACAAAAAGTTTTTTGATTTTCGACGCTTTTTATGCACACTTTATTTGGAAGGGTGCTATACTAATAATCGTAAACCCCAATACATTATATAGTTTTTGCTACACCCCATAAGTAACAAAAATACCTTCTCCAAAAGAGGGATTGCTGATTTGGTCAGTAATCTCTCTTTTACTTTTTTGTACACAGGAAATGCACACAAAAAAAGTACACAAGAATTGTGTACTTTTTTAACAGGGGTGCCAGGAATCGAACCCGGCTCTGGAGTTTTGGAGACTCTTATTCTACCGATGAACTACACCCCTATGGGTAAAATTGAAAACCGATTTTTATAAACGGGCTGCCGCTTTTTATATTATTTTTATGTCTTATAAAACACAAGCGACTTTTAAAATATACTATATATTTTCCTTCTTGTCAAGTGATGAAAATTCTTTGCTTTTTCCGGATAAGAATGTTATATTAAAATATAGTGCTTTTTTGTGGGTAAGTACACCATATCCTGTCCTGTGTGGAAAGGAGTGGGATATCCGGCGGACGCTGCCGGGTGTATTGCTGGCAAAGTATGCCATAGTTTAGACATGTTCCTTTCTTACAATGCAGAATGTGCAGAAAGGAAAGAGAGGGGTTATTCAGGAAGGAGAGACATTCGATGAAGAAGCTGCTGGAAATTTGTTCAAAAGCAATCGGAATTATGGCGGTTGTACTGTGTGTGTCGCTGACGGGTGGACAAAGTGTTGCCAAGGCTGCGGAAACTACCACATTGAGGGTGATTTCAACTACAGATTTACATAATCAGGTAAATGAAGAAAATTACGAAATTGCCGGAAAAGAAAAGACAAAATCGCTGGCACAGCTGAGCACAATGATTCAGGGGGCAAAGGATGAGCTGGATGGGGGAGCCAGCATTACCGTAGACGTTGGAGATTCTGTATATGGATATGGATCTCATTATGTTATGGGGGATACGGAGAACCCTGGAACTGATTTGCTGCCGATTTATTCTGCAATGGCAAAAATCGGATATGATGCGATTACGCTTGGTAACCATGATTTTGATTATGGATATGATTTTATAAAGAATCAGCTGGAAAAATCAGGGCTTGATGATGTTTGTCTGGTGGCAAATGTCAAAGACCTGGAGACGGGAGAGTATCCCTGGGGGCGCACGAAAATTATTACCAAAAACGTTACAACCTCAAAGGGGAATGTGATAGAGCTTAAAATTGGCGTAGTAGGCGTTACGAAAAAAACGATGTCTACATTATATGAATACAGCGGCATTTTAGAAGGAGAGAGTATGCTGAAAACCGTGCGCGAGCAGGCAGCAGCTTTAAAAGAGCAGGGGGCGGACGTTGTTGTAGTGCTCGCACACACTGGCATGGGCACTACAAGCGCGGATGATTCCTCTGCGGATGTAGGCTGGGCGTTGTCCAGACTGGATGATGTCGACTGCGTTATGCTGGGACATCAGCACAAAAATTATCCATCAAACGAAAGTGCAGCGCCGACTATTTACGCATTGCCAAATATTGACAAGACCAATGGGCTGACCAATGGAAAGCCGGTGGTCATGGTTGCTGACCACGCTGCCGGTATTGGGGTTGCCGATCTGCAGTTGAAAATTTCAGACGGAAAGGTGACGGTTACAGGCGCAAAGGCAGAAGTGCGCAAATGCAGCAGCAGTATTCCGGCGGACGAAGAAATAGCCAGTGCGACCGATCCGTATGATGATCAGATTCAGGCAAGCTATGAGGAAAAAATTGCGCCGGTTTCTGCAGATAATGTGATTACCGGTTTCTTCCCGGGCCTGGAGGACAATTATGCCATCCAGCTAAATAACGAGGCAAAAATCCGCTATGGACTGTCCTACACGCACAGCACATCCGGAAAAAACTATGCGAAATACCCGGTTATTGCCGCTACAAAATTTTATATGGATGGAAGTCAGGGAAACGATCAGTATCTTGAGGTGGGCGATGACTTTACAGTGCGCGATCTGTTCCGCACACAGGAATATATGAATAACCACAACTACATATACTGGATTACGGGGGAACAGTTAAAGGAGTGGCTGGAATGGTCCTCCAGTATGTTTGCGACACAAAACGAAACGATTACGTCGGATTCCGTGTTACAGAAATTAATGAATGCAAATGGCGCTTCCAGCCTGGTATCAGACGATTGGCTGGACACTTATACACCGTACGAGATTTTTGACGGAATCGAATATGTGATAGATGCTTCTGTTCCGGCAAGATATGATTATAGCGGTAATATAATCAATGCAAATTCAAACCGGATTACCAGCCTGACCTGTAATGGAACAGCAGTGACGGATTCCCAGATTTTTGTGCTGGTAGATGTACATATTTCAGCAAACAGCAATGTGATCGGTGCATTTTATAATCAACGGCTGGTCGGCAGGGGTGATCTGACCATATCCGGTCTGAAAGATTATATCACAGAGCTGGCAGGCTTTGGGGAGCTGACAGATGAAAGAGACTATAACTGGTCCGTTTCGTTTGGAAATGCTGCTGACATTATTGTCCGTTCCAGCTCCCTGTCTGAAAAATATGCCAAAATGCAGCCGTGGTATCAGGAAACCCTGAAAGTGACAGACCGCTATGCATACTATATGGCTGATCTTTCGGACGGCACAAAGCAGAAGGACAGTTATGGCCCGCTGCTTGTCCTGTCACCGTCGACTACAGCAGAAACGAATCAGAATGTTACCGTATCTGTACAGGCATCGGATTCTTCCGGTCTGGCTTCACTTTGCTGGTTATCGGGAAGCTACACAAAGACTTCGGCGGAATGGGACAGTGCGGCTGCTATTACGGACAATCAGCTGGAAATCAGTGAAAATGGAACGTATTCTATTTGCGCAATTGATCAGAATGGAAATCGCACGGTAAAGCAAATTGAGATTTCGAACATTAATACAAGTGCACTGCAGGCGCCAACGATCAATAAATTTACGAATAAGATTAAAAAGATCAGTGGCGAGGCTCCGGTGAACACGATGGTTAATATTTCGGTAGGCGGAAAAGAGTATTACGAAAGTGTGGATGATGACGGAGAGTACAGCTGTACGATCGGAAAGCAGAAGGCTGGGGAGACGATTACGGTATTTACCTATGATGCAAACGGCAGAACTAGCAAGAAAGTGACAACCACGGTGCTGCGCCGGGGACCGGATTCGCCGACTATCAGTAAATTTACCAATAAAATGACAACGATATCGGGAAAGGTTTACGATAATTATTCCACGGTAGTGGTTCAGCTTGGCAATGATGTTTACGTGGAAAAAACAAAGGGGAAAACAGCATATAAAAATTGTTCAAAATACAACAAAAAACTGACCATTCACACAGTTTCTGACTATGCGGTAAAGGATGGGGTATATTCGCTTACGGTTCCGGTGCAGCTGGCAGATGAAACGATTACGGTATTTGCGATTGACGGGCAGAACCGATGCAGTCTGCAGACGCAGAGTACCGTTAAGTATGCGGCGCCAAACAAACCATCCGTCAATACAGCGTGTGATGCACAGAAATATGTGACTGGGAAAATTCCGGATAATTCAAAGAAATGTACGGTTGTTGTCGAGGTTTCCAATAAGAAATATACAGCAAAAAGTAAGAAAAATGGAAGCTTTGTTGTAAAAACAAAAGGGCTCAGTGAAGGTGCTGTTATTTCTGTTACGGCATCCGACACCAAAAACGGCAGCACCAGAACCAGTTTAAAAACGCAGGAAAAGGTATTGTCGCAGAAAACGTATCAGGTAGATGCGGAGGACAGCAAAATCACAATTAACGCAGTGAACACCCGCACAGAGGTGGTTACCGGAAAGCTGCGCGCAGACGGAGATGCTTATATTAATTATGGAACGACCAGTGAACAGCTGACGGTCAAGAGCAACGGAACGTTTTCTTATCAGCTGCCAAAGACGCTGGAGGCAGGGACCGAGATATCGGTAACAAGGCACAATGCTTCTACTGGTGAACCGGAAGAAGTGAAAAAGACGGTGGTTAAGCTTGCCGTTCCGTTAAAGCCGGCATTAAAGACAAAGAAGCTGGGCACAGGGGCAAAGACCATGGTTGTCTATGCAAAAGAAGCTGCATCGGTCATTGTGAAAGCGGGCAAAAAAACGCTGACAGTGAATAACAGCTCCTATAGCAAATCGCTGAAACGCTACGTCTATAAGGTAAAAGTACCTGCAGGCTCAAATAATGATAAGGTTTCCTTTTATGTACAAAATTCTTCGGGGAAGAGTAAGGCGCTGACCATTACAAGGAAGCAGACGGCAGCGGAAAAGAAACGTGCGGCAAAGAAGAAAAAGGCGTCCGAATAAGAAGAAAAACTGTTCAAATAGGAAGAAAAAAGCGTCCGAATAAGAGATCAAAATTCAGACAGGGGGACAGGGCTTTCATGAATACGAGGAAATCGCTTTACGATGTAAAAACCTTTTACAGCAAGAAAGCAGTTTTAAAGGCGAGCTTTGAGGGAATGCGCTATCAGGTTGAACAGGCGCAGAAGGATGAACAGACCATGCTAAAGGCAACCGTCTGGCCGGAACCGTTCTGCTTTGAAAAGACGAATCCGCAGCAGATGCAGGCGGCGTTTTTCCCTTATTCCGAAGAGGGGCTGGATCAGCTTTATGACTGGCTGTGCCGGAAATATGATGAAGAACAAAAACGCTGGGAGCATGCCAGAGATTTTCCGCTTGACGGAGTTCTCTGAACCGGGCAGCCGGCGTCTTTCGAAATCGTTGCAAAGTGTTTTTTCAGGTGTATACAGAATTGAGGGATTCAATGACAAAAGTGTGGTTAGTAGAGGGATTTTGTCCCGAGGATGGCTATCGCTGCCTGATGCCGGTGGAATATGAGCCGGTGGAACAGGACGGAATCGTAGAACAGTACCGGAAACAGAGAATGGCGTGCCGGCACGCAAAGGAAAACCGGTGCGCCAGGAAAGATCAGTGTGTGTTTTTTGAAGCAGCGCCGGAGCGGTTAGAGAAGAATGCGGCATGGTACGATCCGTCATAGCGTTTCCGGCTTTATTTTAATTTACAAAGCCGGAGCTGGCGAATAATGGAATCTTTCAGCGCAATCCCGGAATTTTCTACCGAAGCGATCAGTGTGTCGATTTTCGGATATTCGTTTTGTCTGGCATAGATTTGTGCAAGTGTAGTATATACTGCGGAAATATCACTGCCAACCGACAGGGAGTATTCCATAATTTGCTTTGCGCGGGTCAGGTCATCTTTTTCGTAGAGATAGGTTCCCCAGCTGCATAATGAACGGATGAAAGAAACAAAGTTCTGGTCGTAGACCGTAAGCTCATCCAGATTTGCTGCGCCGTATTTCTCTTTTAAATCCGTGTTGGAATATTGGGTCAGATTGAGCATTTTGCGTGAGATGCACTTTTTGGTATTTGTTTGCAGGGCTTCTTCCTGCTCATCGACAGGCGTGCCAAACGGGAGTGCATCCGGGGAAACGGTAAGGTAATCAAGCTGGCTGATATCCTGTTTGCGGATGAAATTGGCTTTTTCCTCCCGTTCCCAGAAAGCATCCCTTTCTGGTTTTTTTGCAGAATCTGCGCGTTTCAGCTTGACGCGAAACCAGATTACGAATACAATAATACATATTAGAAAGATCGGCATGGTTGTGTTCCTTTCTTAAAATGAAATTTGGCAGAGTTTCGAATAGGAAACTCTTTTATGCGCAAAAATGCGCAGAAATGAGGGCAAATATGAACTTTTTTAATCACAAAACACAGAAAAGAATAGCTGCAGCAATTTGTATTCTGGTTATCATTGCCATGGTAGTGCCGATGGTACTGGGTTACTTTTCCTGAACGGGCTGCATGTTCCATGTATGAGTGTATCACTTTGCAAAATGTATGTGTAATCGGCAGGTGATACGATAGGGCACACAATGCTGTGCCTTTTTTTTGACTATACAGAATATACGAAAAAATGTCAAATTTCAGCTAAATATTTGACTTGCCAATTTACCGCGGTGTGGTAAAATGAATAGTGATCTTTTTTGTGCCGGCATTAGGATGGCCGCATAGAAAGGGAGTTATTTTTTGTACAGACAGGAGATGTTTTTCATATATGAAAAGGGCAAATACCAGATTAACTGTTTTATTTATTATTGGTTGTCTGATCGTAATAGGAGTCATTGTTTTTGTCGGAATGACATCGGTCGGGATTTTAGCCGGCAATAATGATAAAATATATGACGGCATTACAGTCGGCGGCGTTGATGTCGGCGGCCTGACACTGGAAGAGGCAGAGCAGAAGGTAGAGACATTTATTGAGAATGTATTGCAGCGTGAGGTGACTATATTAATCGACCAGAATGAGGTTACTGCCACGGCAGAGGAGCTTGGCTTTTCCTGCGAGGAAGGGGAAAGCGTTGAGGAAGCATATCATCTGGGAAGGGATGGCAGCCTGTTTTCGCGCGCAAAAGCAATCAGTGACATGGATGACAGCGAAAAGTCGTTTGAGCTGACGAGCAGTGTGGACGAGGCAGTGCTTACGGCATTTGTGGAGGAACATTGTACGCAGTATGATGTAAAAAAGAAAAATGCAAAATTAAAGCTGGTCAATGGTAAATTTAAGGCAACGGCATCGAGAAATGGAAAACAGCTTCAGGTGGCTGAGACAGCAGAGCTGATCAGCAGTGCGCTGCAAAAGGATATCAGTGAAGACCCGTTGGAGGTTACGGCGGTAATCAAGACAACAAAAGCAAAATATACCAAAGAGCAGGTATCGAAATGCAAAGATTTATTGGCGAGCTACTCCACTTCTTATGCGTCGTCGACGACAGCGCGGAAAAATAATGTAAAAGTAGCGGCGGATTATATCAATGGAACAATCCTTTATCCGGGAAAAACATTTTCCACGATCAAAACGATTAAAGACAGGACGGAGGAAAATGGCTATCAGTCAGCACCGGAATACTCCAGCGGAAATGTTGTCGAGGGAGTTGGAGGCGGCGTCTGCCAGGTTTCTACCACGCTGTATAATGCCGTGATCAATGCAGAGCTTGAGATTGTTGAGCGGGCTCCGCATTCTATGGTGGTGTCTTATGTGGATGTGTCCAGAGATGCGGCGATAGCAGGCGATTATAAGGATTTTAAATTTAAAAACAATACGGATGTGCCGATATATATTGCTGCAACGGCCGACGGTTCAACCCTTTCGTTCCGGATTTATGGAGAAGAGACCAGGGATTCCAATCGGACGATTGAGTTTGAAACTGAAATTTTAGAAACCATTCAGCCGGGAGATGCCATCACAACGGTGGATGTATCCAAACCGGCTTCCTATCGTTCGGTGACACAGTCAGCGCATGTGGGATATAAGGCGCAGCTGTGGAAGATTGTGTATGTGGATGGTTCGGAATCCGAGCGCACGCAGATCAACAGCAGCTCTTATTCTGCGGAACCGGAGCATGTTATTATCGGCAAACAGAGCGACGCTTCGGCATCTCCTTCGCCAACGGCAAGTGCAGAGGCGACGGAAAAAGCGAAGAAAACTACAAAGCCAAAGACAACCAAAAAACCATCTTCTACGAAAAAACCGTCTGCTACACCAAAGCCGACATCAAAAAAAGACAGTACAAAGAGCACTGCTGCACCGTCGGCTGAATAATCCGGACAGTATGCGACACAGAAATGAGGATTGCCATGGAAATAGGAAAAGTACCGGAGAACATATTAAAGCGCGCTGTATTGAAGCAAATCCATCATCGGCGTCCGGAGGTTATTTTGCACCCGGGTGTGGGTGAGGACTGCAGTGCCATTATTACAGAACCGGATGAGGCGCTTGTGTTTTCTGTGGATCCGATTACTGCGGCAGATAAGGACATGGGGAAATTTGCGGTGCATATTACTGCGAATGA
>JAJQGL010000108.1 GCA_021200535.1 Clostridiaceae bacterium
GATGAAACCACCATCTAATTATTTGCACACGTTATTTAAGTACGATGTACTAGTACAAAGTAAAGATTCATGGTACAATGATAAGCAGACCGACAATCTATCAACTGGCGCACGTACAGGGGGCTTTCATGCAAAAAACACTTTATATCTCAGATCTTGACGGCACGCTTCTGCAGGAAAATGAAAAAATTTCTTCCTACAGCGTTCAGACAATAAACCGCCTGATCGAGCAGGGCATGCTTTTTTCTTATGCAACGGCGCGTTCACAGATCACCGCAGTAAAAACCACAGAGGGATTACATCCAAAACTCCCGCTTATTCTATATAACGGCGCATTTATGCTGGATAGCGCATCCGGAAAAATTATGCTATCCAATTTTTTTAATAGAACCGACGTTACTGCAATTACAGACACGCTCGAAAAAAATCATGTATCCCCTCTTGTGTATGCCTATATCAACAACGAAGAAAAATTTTCCTACTACCCTGTTGACACCCTTTATTCAGGACTCCGCTGCTTTCTGTCAAACCGGCCGAATGACCCCAGACACCGTATGGTTTTGCCGGGAGACGACCTGCTGGCAGGGGAAGTTTTTTATTTTACCTGTATTGAACAGTATGAAAATTAGTTCCCGTCTACGAAACATACAAAGATCAATTTCACTGCATTTTGGGGCAGGATATTTACTCTGGAGAATGGTGGCTCGAAATCCTTCCGGCTCAGGCAACCAAGGCAAATGCGGTATTGCAGCTAAAAAAATACCTTGGCTGCAGCAGGGTTGTTGTATTTGGAGATGGCATCAATGATATTGAAATGTTCCAGTCAGCAGACGAAGCCTATGCCGTGGAAAATGCACATCCGGCATTAAAAAAAATCGCCACCGGCATCATTGGGAGCAATCATGCTGATGGCGTTGCTAATTGGCTAAAAAAACGCTTTATCAGTTAAAATATACCAGTTCTTCCTTTGGTTTTTCGGCAGCTTCTACTTCCTCTGCATAAAAAACAGGACCTTCTTCACCATATTCTTTCATGTATTTGTATTCCAGTCTCGCTGTAACAGTTACATATGCTTTGTTGGCAAAAGCTGACCAGTCATCTGCTTTACATAAAAATCCCATATATTGGATATCATCCGCACAACAGGTCATGGCATAACGGCCAAAAATCGCAAAACCGGCCGGCAGCCCGGGCGGTTTCTGAATCAAACCGGCAATCTTCATTGTCTTGCCAGTATAAACAGACGGATTATCCAGCATATCAATATACCACAAACCAAAATCATCCGGCGATACCTCAATGACCTCTGCATTGATATCAAACGGCATTTCTTCTTTCATCTCATAAAAAGCTTCATCCTCCGATTCATAGACAATCTGCGCCCTTGGATTCACTGCCTTTACGCTGCCCCGGATCGCAGCCTTACTTGTCTGCAGCGTACAACGGTTGACAATAATCATCTCTGCTATCCGAAACTGTTCTACCATCATGGATGGCATGTTCTTCATATACAGTGAAAAAGTCAGATCATTTACAACATCTATTGTCTGAAAAATCACTTCCCGGTCAAAACAGATTTCTTCCAGCTCATCATACAGCTCTGGGATATGCGACGTCTGCCACATTCCATTGTACTCGATAATAATGCGGTCCGGCCGATGCTTCTTTAAAAATTTTTCTACAATTTTACCGCAAAAAGCTTCCTCTTCCTCAAGATATTCACAAGCAGCGCCGGTTTTCTGCAAAAAAGCCTCTTCATATTCCTCTTCCCCCTCTTCACAGGCAAGAACCAGCGTCTTTGCATTATCATCAAAAAGCTCATCCTCTAACAAATCCCGGATCAGACTCGTCTTTCCCGCCTCCAGAAAGCCCATGATAACATATACCATCATTTCTTCTTTTTTTCTTCCAAACATATACTAATCCTCATTCCGGAGCGTTTCACGCGACGGAGCGACGCAAATGTCAGATTTGCGTCTGCCATCAATGCTATTTGTGACGCTCCTGCACAAATAGCCGTGTGAAAAATAAGCTATCAAGCTTATTTTTCACACTAACCTCATTCCTTCTGACGTTTACTGCACATCAAAAACCATTATTTATAAAGCATTGCATCCGGCCTATGCCACATGGAATAATTCTTTAATCTTATCCTCTTTTAAATCTGCCCCGATCACACAAATCCGGCCGGTAAAATCAGCAGCCCCGCGGCGTATCTCCGTTTCCTCCGGCACCAAATCAAAATGGAACCATTCGCCCTGATCTGCTGCAACAATACCCTTTGCACGTAAAACATCACCATATTCCCTGTTCGATGCCAATGTATCAATAATCTGTTTCAGCTCCTGTTCACTAAATGGATGTGCCGTTTCCATACCCATACTCGTAAACACGTCATCTGCATGATGATGGTGATGGTCATGACCGCAGCACTCCCCGTCATGGTGATGGTGCTCATGGTCGTGGCCGCAGCACTCTTTGTCATGGTGATGGTGCTCATGGTCGTGGCCACAGCACTCTTCGTCATGGTGATGGTGCTCATGATCGTGGCCGCAGCACTCTTCGTCATGGTGATGGTGCTCATGATCGTGGCCGCAGCACTCCCCATCATGGTGATGGTGCTCATGCTCCTCCAGCAATTCTTTTTCCAGCGAATTGACCTTTTCCATTGCCTCTAAAATATTGGCTCCCTGAATCTGATCCCATGGGGTGGTAATAACAGATGCTTCTGCATTTTTTTCCCGAATCATCTGAAGGCATGCTGCCAGCTTATCTTCCGATATATTCTGCGTACGGCTTAAAACAACTGTACCGGCATATTCAATCTGATTGTTATAAAATTCTCCGTAATTTTTCATGTACATTTTACATTTGGAGGCATCAACCACCGTAGCCGTGCTGTTAATCACTACGCTATCACCAATATTTTTCACTGCCTTAATAACGTCAGACAGCTTCCCCACACCGGAAGGCTCTATAATGACGCGGTCTGGCGTATATTTTTCCAAAACCTCTTTCAGTGCTTCGCCAAAATCCCCGACCAAAGAACAACAGATACAGCCCGAATTCATCTCTGTAATCTGAATTCCTGCCTCCTTCAAAAAACCACCGTCAATACCAATCTCCCCAAATTCATTTTCAATCAAAACAAGCTTCTCGCCTTCAAAAGCCTCTCCGATCAGCTTTTTGATCAATGTCGTTTTGCCTGCTCCCAAAAATCCTGAAATAATATCAATTTTTGCCATCTCTGTTTTACTTCCTTTCTATTTATAGTAAACGGATAGGAACTATCCATTTTGCACCTTAACTATGCTTTTCCCCCTGCGAAAACTGCAATTTCGTCGCCTCATACATCGCAATACTTGCCGCAATCGGCAGATTCAGGCTGTCAATCTGATGGGTATGCGGTATAATCACGCTGGTTCCCACATCAGAAAACTCTGCCGGAAGCCCAGCAGCTTCATTGCCAAAGATCAAAGAAAATACTCCTTTTGGCCTGATGTCATGTAAACTTGTCTGCGCATTCAGCATAAAGGGATACATCTCCCGTTTGCCGAAACACTTCTGATATTCTGCAAAAGTATCAAAGTATACAAAATCCGTTGAAAAAATTGCTCCCATTGAAGCCCGCACAACCTTTGGGTCAAATGCATCGACAGCTGGCCGGATCACAGCCATCTGCCGGATGCCAAAGCCAAGCCCGCTGCGCATAATAGTCCCCATATTTCCTGCATTAGACGGATTCACCAGCACAATATGCGGCAATTCTTCCTGCAGCTTTCCGGTATATTTTCGAAATTCACCTATCACATAACAATTTTCTTTCTGTGATAACACATGGAATATTTTATCCGAATAAACCATCTCAATACCTGCATTCCGGCATAGCGCCGCCAGCCTGTCCAACGTATCTCCCTGCTTCATTGCAGAATGAATAAAAATCCGGCTCACATACTCTGTTTTATACCTTAACAGCTCAAATGTCAATGTTATCCCTAAAGAATAGGACACCGGATCCTCTTTTCGGTATCTCTTATAAACTGCCATTTCTTCCTCCATTCCAAACGTACTGCTGACTTTCATCTGCCCTCGTCAAAACAATGCGGAAAAGAGGGATTCTCATCCCTCTTTTTGATTTTATATTATAAAGCCGCCAAAGCCAGCCTTTACTCCTGAATAAAAATATCCACCGTCAAGTCTCCGGACTCACTGCTAAACGGTATGCTAAACAGCTCCGACGCATTCGTCTTATATTCACTGCCCAGATAATAACTCGGCGTAGTGATATCAATTAAAAGATTACTGTTGGCAAATACCGTTGCCGCATTTCCGGCAATCATATTTCCCAATTCTGAAATTGCGCTTTTTCCCAAATCATCAATCGTCTGCACCGGAGTCATCATCATCTTTGAAACAATCTCCAATGCGGCAGACTGAGAAAAATTTAATACAACCTCTCCGGTCAGTGCTCCAAGCAGCCCCAACTTTATAATAGATGCATCACTCTGATAATTTCCGTTACTGATACTCGGTTTTCCTATCTTCAAATCCAGCATACACATATCTTTCATAATCTTACAAACTGATATAATAAATGGATTTACATGCTCTGCCTTCACGACATCACCATCCCTTCATCAAATGTAACATTCTCTGTTTGCAGCTCTGTTCCCGCAAACAGAATACTATTTCAGTATATCAAATGAACCATTTTCTGTAAACGTAAATTTGCTTATTTTGGCAGAAATGATTTGGATGGATTCCGGCAGAAACCTTTTTAAAACGGTCAGTCTGACGGCTAACCGGCCAGCGAAAATTCCCTCCAGAACGACTTGCTGATACTTACCTCACTGTCGCCAAGCCATTTTTCATACTTTTCCTGAAACATCTTTGTCTGCCGCTCCTCAATGATCTCCTCTTTCCTGCTGTAAGTAGCATCTTCGTCATTATCATCAATACACAAAATCAGATAGCAGGCTCCATCTCCCTCAATCACCTGGCTCATTTTTCCTTTTTTTAATTCAAAAGCCGCATCAACTGCTTTGCTGTCAATTTCTGTGCTGTCTTTTCCAATGGTAAGCTCATACGTATCACTGTCTGAATTTTCCTTTGCCAAATCCAAAAAATTATCTGACTCTGCCGCCTCTTTGCGCCATTTTTTCATCTGTGTAACAACACGGGCCTGCTCCTTTTCTGACAGCTGAACCTCAGTGCCATTGGGCAGAGTACCCTCTGTAATAATTTTAATATACTGAATTTTAATCTGCTGTGCCTCCTCATCCGTCACCTCAGTATCGGCATCATCCGTAGAAATATAAAACATTTTATTTGCGAGAAGATTTTCCTGATAAAGCTCGCTCAGCCCCTGTACACTAAGCGCATAGGTTTCCTTATCTTCCTCTGTCGCATCTGCAATCGCTTCCTCCGCCATTGATAACGCCTCGTCCTTTTCATCATTCGTCAGCGCCACTTCTTCATTCTCTGCCGTATCGCAGATAATTTTCAGCTGGGTAATCTGATTAATGATTTCCTCTTTTGCTTCGTCACCGATTGTCGTATTCTTAGACACCTGATAGTTCCAGAGCTTGCTGCCAAAGCTTCCCTCATACTGCTTTTTCATCAAATAACAGTAGTTGAGCGCTTCGCTGTATTTCACGCCAGTGTCTCCCACAGCAATTACCACAGAATTTTCATCCAAATCACCGTTTTCTACCCTGACGCTTTCCTTTGTAATGGTTTCGCTGCATCCGGTCATCGTCCCCAGTGCCAGCGCAATGATCAGTGTCCCTGTTATTAGCTGCTTTCTTTTATTCATATATTTCTCCTATTCCTCTGATGATTCCCTCTGTAATCTGAAAAATTTCATCTGACATTGCAACCTTGATCGGCTTTGGCTGTTTCATCTTTGATACGTATGACGAAACAACCCGCTGCTCCTTTAACTCATAGCAAAAATGCGGTTCCTCTCCCTGGACATATTTTAATTTCCCACGGTAGTCCTGCATCAGTCCGGCAGCCTTTTTTGGATTGATTCCCATCTTCTGGTACAGATAAAAATGAATCCCTCCCGGTTTTTGTACAATCTGCGTCAGCTTTGCGCGGTGGGCGTCCGCCTTTAGAAGCGCAATGCGCAAAAGATTTTCGGCTGCTCTCGGAATTTCTCCAAAACGATCAGTCAATTCCTCCTGCATATCCTGATATTCCTCAACGTTTTCTATACAGGCAATTCGTTTGTACATATCCAATTTCTGAAACTCACTTGGAATATACGCCGCCGGAATATATGCATCCACCTGCAGATCGATTGCCGTTTCAAACTCCATGCTCTCCTGTGCATCTCCTTTCAAACGTGTGACTGCTTCGTTGAGCATCTTACAATACAAATCATATCCGACAGCCTCCATGTGCCCCGATTGCGCCGCGCCAAGCAAATTTCCGGCGCCGCGGATCTCCAGATCCCGCATTGCAACCCGGATGCCTGAGCCAAGCTCGGTATATTCCCGTATTGCAGCAAGTCTTTTCTCTGCTACCTCCTTTAACATTTTGTTCCTCTGGTACATCAAAAACGCATAGGATGTACGGTTAGAACGTCCAACGCGCCCCCTGAGCTGATATAGCTGGGACAGCCCCATCTGATCCGCATTATCAATAATAATTGTATTGACATTCGGAATATCCAGGCCCGTTTCGATAATCGTTGTCGCCACCAGAACATCAATCTCCCCGGCAATAAAAGACATCATAATATTTTCCAGATCGCGTTCCCCCATCTGGCCATGTGCAAATGCAACGTTAGCCTCCGGAACCTGCCGCATCACCTCTGCCGCTACCTCTTCAATATTTTTTACCCTGTTATAAACATAATAGACCTGGCCTCCCCTTGCAAGCTCCCGGTTGATTGCCTCACGAATCATCTCACTGCTCCGCTCCATCACAAAAGTCTGCACCGGAAGGCGGTCGATTGGCGGTTCCTCCAATACACTCATGTCACGAATCCCCACAAGGCTCATATGCAGTGTTCTCGGAATCGGCGTCGCACTCAGCGTCAGCACATCAACATTGCCTTTCATCTGCTTAATCTTTTCCTTATGGGAAACCCCAAAACGCTGTTCCTCGTCTACGACCAGAAGACCCAGGTTTTTAAATTCCACATCCTTCGACAACAGGCGATGTGTTCCGATTACAATGTCCACCTGGCCCTTTTTCAAAAGCTCCAGCGTCTTTTTTTGCTGTGCAGCTGTCCGGAAACGGGAAAGCATCTCCACAGACACCGGAAAATCCCCCAGCCTTTCCCGAAAGGTATTGTAATGCTGCTGTGCTAAAATAGTGGTCGGAACCAGAAAGGCAACCTGTTTCCCATCATTGACTGCTTTAAATGCGGCACGAATTGCAACTTCCGTTTTCCCATAACCAACGTCACCGCAAATCAGCCGATCCATGATTTTCGTGCTTTCCATATCCCGTTTTGTCTCTTCAATCGCACGGAGCTGATCCTGTGTTTCTTCATATGGAAACAGCTCTTCAAATTCATGCTGCCAAACAGTATCCGGGCCAAATTGATATCCCTCCTGTTCCTGCCGTTTGGCATAGAGAAGCACAAGTTCCTCCGCAATCTCCTTCACAGCCGCCCTTGCTTTCGATTTTGTCTTTTTCCATTCAACTGTGTTTAACTTATTCAGTTTTGGCTTTTTGGCATCCTGACCGGCATATTTCTGCAAAACATCAACGCCGGATGCCGGCACATATAAATTCCCGCCGTCTCCATATTCAATTTTGATATAATCCTTTGCAACGCGGTCTACCTGAATCTTTTCAATGCCCCGGTAAATTCCCAGCCCATGGTTTTCATGAATTACATAATCGCCGATATTAAGCTCATGAAAGCTCTGAATCACATTTCCGGAATATTTCTTCTGCTTTCTTCGCTTCGCCTTTGCTTTTGCGCCAAAAATATCTCCCTCTGTCACGACGGCAAGCCTGGCAGCCGTATAAGAAAATCCCTTGTGAAGATATCCATAGGAAACCAAAACCTCACCCGGTTTTAACGCCACATCCGGCTTCTCCCTGTAAAATGCCGGTATGTCGTATTCCTGCAGGTCCCGGCTCAGCCGCTCTGCCCTCGTCCTGGAAGCGGACAGCAGCAATATCCGGAATCCATCCCTGCGCCATTTTTTCATATCCTCTGCCAGAAGTTCAAAATGCCGATTGTATGAACTGATCGACTGCACCTGAATATGAAAGTTTTCCTGAACCGATATCTCCTTTGGCAGCACATCCAACATCGTCAGGTATACTGTATTTTTCACCTGCAATAATGCGCTCACCGTCTCCGCCGAATACAGGATATCCATCTGCCCCGGCAAAATATATCCCTTTTCCAGACGGCTGTTCATGCTCTCCCGAAATTCATTTTCCACCGTGTTCATCTTTTCCATGCAGCGCATCGGTTCGTCTACAAAAAACAACGTATTTTCCCGGTCAAAATAGTCAAACAGCGAGCCAAACAAAACCGGAAAATAAGAGCGGAAATTTTCCAGACGGATGCGCTCCCCATAGGCCTCGTATTCCTCCAGCACTGTGCGTACCATGTCATTCAGACGGTTTACCGCCTCATGGTTCTTTTCGCGGCGAAAGCGCTCTAAAAGCCGCTTCTGATCCTCCCGAATCCGTTTTACCGCTTCCCGAATCTCTTTTTCCGTTACAATCAGCTCCGATGCCGGAAAAATCTGCAGCTGTTCCATTCGCTCAATCGAGCGCTGGCTTTCCACATCAAAGGAGCGGATCGTATCTACCTCCGTGTCCCATAACTCAATCCGATACGGACATTCTCCTGTAATCGGGAAAACATCAATAATCCCTCCGCGCGCTGAAAAATCACCGGGCTTTTCAACCTGCGGCTGCCTCTGGTATCCCATATCAACCAGACTGCCAGTAAGCGCATCCAGATCAATAATATCTCCCTCACGCACAGTACGAACCGCTTTCTGATAAACAGAAAGCGAAAATAAATATTCCATCCCGGCATCCATCGTGGTAACGATGGTTCCTGCCTCCCTGTTCAAAAGAGCCTCAATTACCTTTAAGCGTTCTATTGTAATGGCGTTCCCATGTATGTCAGCACTATAAAAAATCACATCCTTTGCCGGGAAATACAGCACCTCCCGGTCAAACATGCGATAATCCTCTGCCAACTCTCTCGCCTTTTTTTCATTTTGTGTTACAATCACCTTCCAGGAAGCCTTCTGTGCCAGTCCATAAATAAAATGAACCTTTTGCGAATCCATACATCCGGAAATATGCACCGGCAGTTTTCCCCTGTCAATGCATTCTGCGGCACTGCGGTATGCATTGATCTCCTGTAATGGTGCTAATAGTGTCTCCATTTTCCGCCACCATTCCTTAAGTTGCTCCGTTAAAGCGGTTCATCGCCGCATCAATCCCATCTGACAAAATCACCTCACACGCCTGAACCGCCTTATCCAAAGCCTCTCTTACAGCCGGTTCCTCTTCTTTCGGAAAACGTCCCAGCACATAATCAACCAAATCCCAGCCGGACGGTTTTTCTCCTACGCCAATACGAATCCTTGCAAACTCCTGCCCGCCCAGCTGGGCAATAATATTCTTAATCCCATTGTGCCCGCCGGCGCTTCCCTTCGCCCGAATGCGCAGCTTTCCCGGCGCAAGGTTAATATCGTCATAGATGACAATCAGTTCGTTTGTAATGTCAATCTTATAATAGTCCGCCAATTCTCTTATACTCTCACCGCTGAGATTCATATAAGTCAGCGGCTGCGCCAGAATAACCTTCTGTCCTGCAATCACGCCTTTTCCAATCAGCGCTTTATGTTTTCTGGTATCCACGGAAATCCGGTTCGCATCCGCAAGAGCCGTAATCGCTGAAAAACCAATATTATGCCTTGTACCATCATATTTTTTCTCCGGATTTCCAAGTCCAACAATAATATACATGTTTCCCCCGTTTCTGTCTGGCCGTGTCTTTTAGTAATGCTTTTTCGTTCTGGTTTCTCCCATATACACCGTATTTCCGGTATATTTTTCCAGCATTTCACGGTCAATCACATGCCGGTTATCCATCGTTTTCATAATATCGACAATCTGAATCTCACCGGCGACCTGACTATCCGCCATATTGTAGATCTGATTATCCCGGAAAGAAAGGACAAACGGCTCCAGCACATTGACGGCTCCCTCTGCAATCACCAGCCCTTTATCCCCATTGCTCAATTCCACACAGACGCCAGGAGTCAAAATATTAATGCTGTCAATCAGCGCCTGCACTACGGTCTGGTCGTATCCATTCTTTTCATCCAGCAGATGGCGAAGCGCCATAATTTCTGACAGCGGCTCTTCCCCGTATTTCATGGCTGTCATTTTATCAAAAACAACTGCCACCCGGAGTACCTCTGCTCCCAAATCCTCCGCCGCAGGAGCCGTGTCCCCGCCGTCATTCAAAGGATACAGACTGCGGAGCGCATGTGTGGCAATCCGTTTTACACTTGGATCCATATCATAATCCTTATTTAGAATCTGATAGCCTGCCATATGATAGGTATTAATCTTTGTAACCTCTTCCTCCGTCAAATCATCTGTCTTTTTCTTGCGTAGCGCCATCGGAATCAAAAGGCTGCCAATATCGTACAAAATCCCTGCCACAACAATATCTAACTGCGTTTTAAAATCCATTTCAAGCCGTTTTGTCATCAACGCGCACAAAATCGCCGTATTCAGTGCATGCTTATAAGTATAATCCTCCGAGCTTCTCAGGTTCTGTACAAAATTGATCTTGTGATGCAGCATACCATAATTCTTGATTACCTGATTGGCAAAAGGATATAGCTCACTTGTCTCCTGCTGTTTTGACAATGCGTCAAGAATCTCCCGAATTGTAAAAATTGACATTGCCTGAAAGCGTTCAAAGGCAATATCATCCTCTGTCATGGGAGGTACCGGCTCCGCCGGCTCCAGAATATAAACACCAATCAGCCCAAAGTTGTGAACACTGACAATTCCCTGGCTGGTAAGTTTGGAATTGCGCTCATAAAGCATAACTCCATTTTTATTGTAGATTGGTTTGGCCAGTCTCATTCCTGTTTTCAATGCATCTGTAGTTACAAATTTCATACCCATCCTCCTATCTGTTAATCACTTCGCTTGCCTGTCAGATTGCTTGTCACGCGGTTATACAATTCCAGCGCCGCATTATAACCCATTTTTTTCTGTCTGTGGTTGACTGCTGCAGACTCACAGATTACGGCAGTATTTCTTCCCGGACGAATTGGTACCGAGTGACAGACCACCTTATTCCCTAAAAATTCAATTCTCTGCTCCTCCAGCCCCAGCCGGTCATACTCCTGTTCTTTATTATATTCCTCCAGCTTGATAACCAGATCAATTTCCTGTTCGTTTTTTACACTTTCCACACCAAACAAGGCTTTTGCATTAATAATGCCTATACCGCGAAGCTCAATAAAATGCCTGGTAATGTCCGGCGCTGTTCCAATCAGCGAAGTATCGCTGATCCTCTTAATCTCAACCACATCATCTGACACCAGACGATGCCCTCTGTGAATCAGCTCCAGCGCCACTTCTGATTTGCCGATGCCGCTCTCGCCCATAATCAGAACACCCTCACCATAAATATCTACCAGAACGCCGTGTACGGAGCAACGCGGCGCAAGCTCCGCATTTAACATCCGAATCGCATCCGCCATAAAGCTGGAGGTAGCCTTTTTGCTGCGCAGCAACGGCACCTGATACTTATTTGCAATCGCAATGATTTCCTCTTCAATCCATATTTCACGGCAAAATACAATACAAGGCGGTTTCGGCGACTCTTCACTCCCCGCCATAATCCTTTCCAGCATCGCAACACTATATTCAATGCCTTTCTGCTGCATATAAGTGTGCTCCACATGCCCGATAATCTGCAGACGTCCAGAATCAAAATAATCAAAATATCCGGCCAGCTGCAGAGCCGGACGGTTAATATCGGCCTGCGTAATTTTAATTTGGTCCACTTCAACCTCCGGCGTGCAATTTTCTAATTTTAGTTTTTCAATCAAGTCTTTCAATAATACATAATTTGCTTCCTGTTGCATAACAATCCCCCATATATTCTGATTTCTGTCTGCTGCGGCATTTTCACATTCTAAACGCTGTACTAGTACAGCGAAAATCAGGAAAACAGGCAAGTCAAACTGCCAATTACTTAATATCCGCCGTACCAGAATCCGCAGAATGAAAAAACCGATAAACACTTTTAGCTGCACGTGTATTCATAGTCTCCACCTGAAGCAATTCTTCCACCGATGCATTCCGGATTCTTTCCAATGACTGAAAATAGCGCATCAATGCCTTGCGGCGCTTCTCACCGATTCCCGGAATATCATCCAGTATTGATTTCACCTGCGTTTTGCTCCGCAGGGAACGGTGATATTCAATCGCAAACCGATGCACCTCATCCTGAATTCTGGTCATCAGATGGAAGCCCTCGCTCCCCACCTCTACCGGCTGCTCCTGATCCCGAAAATAAAGGCCTCTCGTCCGGTGTCTGTCATCCTTTACCATACCGCAGACCGGAATCTGCAGTCCAAGCCGGTGTAATACCTGTTCTGCCACATGCACCTGACCTTTTCCGCCGTCCATCATAATCAAATCCGGAAAACGGGTAAAGCTTCCCAGCTCTTCATCCCAGCCTTTTTCCTGTAAATCATTTTTTTCCTCAAGCCCATGCCGGAACCGCCGGGTCAGCACCTCTTCCATACTGGCGTAGTCGTCCGGCCCCTGCACCGTCCGAATCCGAAATTTACGGTAATCGCTTTTCTTCGGCTTTCCGTTTTCAAAAACCACCATAGAAC
>JAJQGL010000022.1 GCA_021200535.1 Clostridiaceae bacterium
TGATATAATAAAGACTGCCACGCGAAGCGTGTGTAGATAACGATCATGAACAGCTGCGCAAGCAGCGAGAGAGCGCGAAAGCGCGGGTTCATGATATAAGAGGAAAAAAATATCTGGCTTCGAATGAAAAATACTATCTTTGTGATCATGCATTTCGGTTTGCAAAACTTGGAACAAGAAATTTAGATTATGGAAGAATACTGGAAAATATTGTTGCGATAGAACTCATAAGAAGAGGATATGAGATATATGCGGGAGTTTTGTATAAGAAAGAAATAGATTTTGTTGCAATAAAACGTGACGAGAAAATTTATATTCAGGTTTCAGATAATATTTCCGAAGAAGCGACTTTGAACAGAGAGATAACTCCGTTGTTGGCTATTAAGGATGCCTATCCGAAGTATTTGATAGCGCGAACCAGACATGATATTTACCAATATGAGGGCGTTCAGATTATAGATATTGCAAAATTAGTCACCGCAAGGGTGGCAAGCGTGGGGAATCGAACCCACTGATAGGACTAGGGGTACAGTTTATTCTGTTACACCCGCAATCTTTCTCATTCTTTTTTCAAATGACACTATTTGTCATATACAAATTTTATCCTGTATTCACATGGTTGAATAAACCATCGGTTAAATTAACCACTAAATAAGCCGCCGGTTAAATTAACCGCCTTGTAAGTCCGGACAACTTCGAAACAGGAAAGCAATACATCGGATATTGCAAGCATGCCCGGTCCGTTTATCATTTAATCGTGAATCCTAAGCAAACTTAATATCCGATGTAACCATGTATTGAAAAGGAGAATAAAAATATGAGTAAAAATATTTCTGCTGTAAAGAACCCGGAAAAACCGGTAAAACTAATATTAAACGGCGCCGACATAACGTCTTTAAAGGATTTGAGAGAAAACGTAAACACCGATGAAATGCTAAATTATTTTATATCAAAAGATTTGCAGCTATGGTTAACCCAGCATTACTATGATAACGAGGCTGCCGCTATCGAAAAGCTGTCGATTGACACTCCGAATTGCCTCCAAAAAATCTGTAAAATCCTTGGTATCGCTTATTCGTCTGCACAAAAACTTTCACAGGAAGAAATGGCTAAGCTGGATGCAAAAAAAAAAGTGATACAGTCATTCACAACCGATCCTCACATCCTGTCCGAAATCGACCTTGTTGCCATGAGCCAGGAAGAACTAGCTTCCCTGCTCAGCCGCGGTGAGAAAACGATTTATCTGTGTAACAATACATTCTCTCTTCCGCTCCGGGTTCCGAATGTCACCTACACCGGCATAGGCAATGTAACGGTTGAAAGCCCATTTACCGAAAAACAATATGCAAGGGCCGGTATTAAAATCAATGGGGTAAACCTTCCGACAGATACCGATTCCGAAACAGATTCGATTGCTTTAGAGATTGCTATGTCAAACGGTTATGATGCTTTTGAGGAAAAACACACTCCTTTTTCCACGCCATTTTACCATAAGATAAAAGGGATAAAATATTTCAACATGTATCATCTCTCATTTAACAGCACAGCAGCGAGCAAATTTTTCACCTCAAAGCATGAGTGCGAGCAAACCAGAGACCAGATCATTCGTAAGGCTTACAATGATGCAGCCAGATACCTTTCAACAGGCAGTTCAAAATCTATTTCCAAAGAAGCTGCACAAACTTACAGTGCCCTCATTGCCAATGTGTTTTCAGCAGATGTATTAAATCAGCTAAAATCGTTAAGCAATATCACTCACACATCATCAACATATAAAAAGCTGGAAAACCTTGTCTCAAAATGCTACAAAAATCTGCTGTCCCAGTTTGAAAATGAGTTAAATGAAAGTCGTGATTACTATGCACTATATGACTTCAACTATTTTATTAACCAGGCTGACATAGAAGAACATGATTACCGTATCAGTGAAGAAGGATTCCTTCATATACTGGAAACAGTTTTTACGGACAGTATTCAGTACACAATCAGTAGCTTATTTGATGTTATCAATGAAATCGAAAACGATCTCAATGACCACGCAGCTACCTTTTTTAACACTGCTGCAGCTATATATTCCGACTACTACACAGAAATTATTGAACTTCTCGATGTTATAGGCAAGGAACTCGACGCGATCAAAGAGCAGGAGAGCCTTGTAGATTATTTAACAAGAATGTGCGTATCTAAAGTATCATAAAACGCAGGCACAGCGGCGGCTGTGTCGAGATAAGCATCCACACGTTAGAAAGTTGTGCCGGGATAAGGGGGCATATCAAAGCGGCTGCGGATGCTTATTTCTTTTTAAATAACCGCTTAATGTTTCTCTGAATCATACATATCCAGCATTTCTTTTAATTTCGCTTTCATTTCGTTACGCAAAGTATCTGGTTTCAGTATCTCCACCATAGTCCCCTGGCTTAGCAGCCACATCATGATACCGTTCCCATACACTTCTGCTTCAATGATACAAAAATCCTCCTGCTGCAAAATCACTGCTGCCGTAGGTAATCTATCCAAAATAGCATCAACACTGTTTCCTTTATATTTAATACGGAGTTTTATGAGTTCCCCGGCAAACATAAACTGGATACGGTTTCTAAACTCGCCCTCTTCAAACCGGTTCGCATACGGTGTCCTATACCTGATTCCCAGATTGCGGCGCTTCCTGATTCTGTCCAGCCTGAAAACTGCAGGATAATCATACTTACGCTCATAGTCACCTTTTTCGTTTTTCTCAACAATATAAGCATTCAAATAGAAATAATACTCAGAAAAAATTACGGCTGCCGGCTGCACAACCCTTTTTACAATTTCAGCGCCATGCATCTGCTTTTGGTACGTAATTTCGATCAGCTGCCGGTTTTTAATATCTTCGCCAAGCTCCCAAAGCATATCCTTTACAGAAGATTTATGGCTCAGCTCTACATAATGGTATTTCTCATTTGCAATCAGGTCAGATACCAGTTTGATATTTTTGTAAGGAACACAGCCTGCAATCATTTTATCCAGAATTGTACTGATCTCCTTCTTTGTAAAAGCCCTGCTCTCAAGCAGTATCTTGCTAACTGCCAGTATTTCCGAATTAGACATCAGAGAACCTTCCGCGCCAGACAACACGAAACCCTTTTTTACTCTGTCATAGATAACTTCCCGACTGTCTGTACTCCCATTTATTTTCTGTTCCGATAGAAAAGCCCTAATATCATCAATATCACGCTGAATGGACCGTTCGTCTACGCCGAAGCGCTGCGCCTCAGCCGCTTTATTGATTATTTTGCCCTCGCAAAGCCGGACATACATATCGAGGATTCGTTTGTTTTTCAAAGCTTTATCTGTCACTGCACGCCCTGCCTTCCATCCGTATCAAACCCAAATCATCTGAATGTATGGGGGTTATGTGTTACCTCTATATACTACACCAAACGCAGCAAATAGACAAGATAATCCTAAAACAAGGCGGTACAATTATAGGATACAAGCGGTATGGAGACCATGGAAAAAACCGTGGAGAGAAATACCCCTTTCGCCGCAAGTTTTTCATCTGCACCATATTCTGTAGCAAACAAAATACTGGAATTGGCAACCGGCATCAGAACCAGCACAAAGAGTACATTCCGGATAGTCCCATCTGCCACCAGCAGGCAGAGAAGCGGATACAGCACCAGCGGCATGGCAATTTGCTTTAACAATATGTAAGGATAAATCCTCCATTCAGTAAATACCTCTCTGACATTCATCGTTGCAAGCGTTGACCCAATCAGAATCATGGCAAGCGGCGAAGTCAGTCCGCCAATCGAATCCACCGTCTCCGACACAACAGATGGGAACGGAACATTGATAAAATACAGAATCACAGAAACAAACGGCAGCAAAACCTTTGGGCTGAGCAATTCCTTTGGCCGAATGGAAGCCTTGCTTTCCATGCCATAATGAATCATGAACAAGCCGGCTGTAAAAACGAAAATATTAAAAATAATATTGACAAGGGCAGTATAAAAAACAGCTGTCGTGCCATACAGTGCATTTACCACCGGAAATCCCATAAAGCCGATATTAGAAAAAGTCGTCATAAACAGGTAAAGGCCCTGTTGCTGTTTTGGCACACGCAGCAGCTTTATTATGAAAAAGCCAAAAACCGGAAAAAGCAAAAATAATCCGGCAGTAACCAGCAAAATCAACGGCACAGCGCTGTGATAACCGCCTTTTCCTGCATCAATCTGCGTCAGAACAGAGCTTAATACCATCGCCGGGGTTGTCACATTCAGCACAAATGCTGTCAGCTGCTTATTAAACCCCACTGACATCAGTCCTCCCCGGAACAAACCATAACCCAGAAAAATCATAAAAAACAACTCTGTAATCTGCTTTAGCAATACCTGTATATCCACAATGAACCGATCCTTTCCCAAAAGATTTTAGATAAAATCATAGCCTTTGAATATTATTATACCGCAATTCGAACTAAATTTCATCTAATATCAAAAACCGATCCTCGTTTTTACGCCCTCCTCCAGGCGATTCCCGCTTTACGCATAATTGACAAAAACATTTTTTCCTATATAATTAATGAACGTTAGCGAGCGGGAGCAGGCGGAGCCTATTCATCGCGAGCGGCGAAAGGGTATGATTAAACAAAACAGCGAAAGGAGATTTCATATGAAAATTGTATTTTTAGATGCTAAAACCATAGGAGAAGACATTGATCTGTCCGCTTTTGATGCACTGGGAGAGGTTGTAAAATATGACTATTCGACCGCTGAAGAAGTTCCGGGGCGCGTGACAGATGCGGATGTTATTATTGTAAATAAAGTTTCAGTAGATGAAACAGCTATTGCAAATGCGGATGCGTTAAAGCTGGTATGCGTTGCTGCAACCGGAACAAACAACCTAGATAAAGAGTATCTGGCAAAACGGGGAATTTCCTGGAAGAATGTTGCCGGCTACTCAACAGAAACCGTCGCGCAGCATACATTTGCCCTGTTATTTTATCTTTTTGAAAAACTTTCCTATTATGATAATTATGTAAAATCAGAAAAATATACCGAAGACCGCTCCTTTACCCATTTTGAAAATGTCTTTCATGATTTAAACGGAAAAACCTGGGGAATCATCGGACTTGGCGCCATCGGGAAACGGGTTGCAGATATCGCAAAAGCATTTGGCTGCCAGGTCATCTACTTTTCCACATCAGGCAAACATTCGGATCCGGATTATACACAGGTCGATTTTGACACACTTCTCACCCGTTCAGATATCATATCTGTCCATGCACCGCTCAATGAAAACACAGAGAACCTGATGGATGCAGATGCATTTGCAAAAATGAAACCCGAAGCGATTTTCTTAAATCTCGGCCGGGGTCCTATTGTCGTTGAAGCAGACCTTGCAGCAGCACTGGAAAACAAAACCATCGCCGGTGCCGGTCTTGATGTACTCTGCAACGAGCCTATGAGTAAAGACAATCCCCTGATTCGAATCAAGGACAGCAGCAGGCTGATCATCACTCCCCATATTGCCTGGGCAAGCGTGGAAGCCAGAACCCGCCTGATGCATATTATCGCAGAACAAATCAAAGATTTTTTCTGCGCATCTTACTCCTCTTAACATTGACACATATCATGGATTTCCATATAATAAATATTACTATCGTCAAAAGCGGTTATAGAAAGAAACTTTAATCGCAAAAAACAACGAAAGGAGATTTACAGCCATGTTGATAAAACTTTAATAAAACATTGCGGAGGTGATTGATTGAATGAAAAACTAAAAGAACAAATTAAAGAATCCTTAACTACCGTTCTTCCTATAACGGGAATTGTTCTGCTGTTAAGTATTTTTTTACTTCCACTTGATTTAGGTGTTCTCGCTCTCTTTTTAACCGGGGCATGCTTTCTGATTGTTGGCATGGGGTTCTTTCAGCTCGGCGCAGAAATGTCCATGACACCATTGGGGCAGGGTGTCGGCGGTTATGCAATGAAATCAAAAAACATAAGCATTACAATTATTATCTGCTTTATTGTCGGAATGATTATTACCATAGCAGAACCGGATCTGCAGGTATTGGCAGAACAGGTCCCCGCCATTCCGAATAATGTCCTTGTCTGGACGGTGGCAGTTGGCGTTGGCATTTTTCTAGTGATTGCCGTACTGAGAATTTTGCTGAAAATCAGCCTGTTAAAAATATTAATGATATTATATCCTCTCTTATTTATTATATCATTTTTTGCTCCGGCCGATTTCACTTCAGTAGCCTTTGACTCCGGCGGCGTTACAACCGGTCCTATGACCGTTCCATTTATCATGGCGCTCGGTGTCGGTTTTTCTGCATCAAGAAGCGATAAAGGAAGCGACAATGACAGCTTTGGTCTGATTTCACTTTGCAGTGTTGGACCGATTATTATGGTTCTCTTTTTGGGAATCTTCTATCAGCCAGACGCAGCAGTAGTTTCCGAAACAGATATTTCCACACTATCTACAATGCAGGATGTTATGCGCCAGTTTGTTGTACAAATCCCAACTTATACTAAGGAAGTAGCCATTATCATTATTCCGGTTTTTCTTGTATTTGTTATTTTCCAAGCAGTTACAAGAACATACAAAAAACTGCAGTGTATCCGTATGCTGGTTGGTTTTTTGTACACGCTGATCGGCACAACATTGTTTCTGACCGGCGTCAATGTTGGGTTTGCTCCAGTGGGAAGCTTATTGGGCCGTGATCTGGCAGAAAGCGGTTTCCGTTATGTATTAATTCCTGTCGGTATGATAATCGGGTATTACATAGTCCGAGCCGAACCTGCTGTCCAAATCCTGAACAGGCAGGTAGAAGAAATCACCAACGGGACCATTTCCCAGAAGGCCATGAATTTATGTCTTTCCTTAGGTGTTGCCTGCGCAGTTGGCTTATCTATGCTGCGAATTTTAACAGGAATGGATATTTACTGGATCATTATTCCTGGCTATTTGACCGCCTTTATCCTCGCAAATTTTGTACCGCAGATTTTTGTCGGAATTGCATTTGACTCCGGCGGGGTCGCCAGCGGGCCGATGACTTCAACCTTCCTGCTGCCCATGGCAATCGGAGCCTGCACAGGAGCAGGCGGAACCATTATGACAGACGCTTTTGGCGTCATTGCTTTGGTAGCGTTAGCTCCAATTATCGCTATTCTGATTATGGGTACCTTATATGCACATAAAGTAAAACAAGGATTCCATGATACAGAACCGGAAAATGAAGACGATTTGGAAATTATTGATATGGATGAGATATAATGAGCGTGCGTAGATAACGATCATGAATCGCAGATTCATGATATAATGAGCGCAGAAAGCAGCGCAGAAACGAGGTAAGCTATGGATGAAATAAAAAAACACCTTCCTTTAGAAATGTTGGTAATTATTACCGATACGACAAGGGAACGGAAAGTGGAAAAAATCCTTGAGAAATTTAATTTTCCCATTATACATCAGCTTCGAGGCACAGGGACCGTAAAATCAGAGTTTTTAAAAATAGTCGGACTGAGCGACAATATCAGGGTAATTACCTTTACTTTGATGCTGCGTTCGTCCAAATCAGAGGTTTTCCATGCATTAGAAAAGGAATTAAAAATCAGACAAAAAGGAACCGGAATCGCTTTTACACTGCCCATTAACGGCACGCAGGCATTCTATATGAGAAAACTAAGCGAAAGGGGGAAGAAAATATTGGAAGAAAAAATGGAGGACTTAGAGCACTACAGCAAAACAGAAGCGGAACATGCACTGATATTAATTACCATGAACCAGGGGTATAGCGATGACATTGTAGCAACGGCAAGAGAAGCCGGCGCTTACGGAGGCACTGTTATCCGAAGCAGACGCCGGGGGACAGATAAATCATCCCAGTTTTTCGGCGTCTCCATTCAGGAAGAACAAGAGATTCTCGCCATCATCGTATCAAAAGACATCAAAAACAAGGTGATGAAAACCATCTGCGATAAATGGGGGGCAAAAACGCCGGCAAAAGCCATGGTGTTGTCGCTGCCGGTTGACGGGCTGGTTGGTTTGTAATTATTTACAGGCACCTTTATATTACGCCGGCACGACGAGTATTCTGCCCCTTTTTAGAAACGCCAGAGAAGCTTTTCATTCAGGATAAGTCAAAAACTTTATCCTGTTGTACTCTTCCCAGTCAGAATACTCCGCCGGTGTTCTCAAAATATCCTCCAGCTTTCTATTGTATTTTGGAATATACCCGCTGTCATCGATCTCAAGAACATTGACCTGAATCAGCTTTTCTCCTTTTTGAAGCTTCGCACATGCTCTATGGTGGCCATTCAATATAAAGCAAAAATCATCATGCATAACAACATCAATCGTCGTATCATCCTCCGATTTTTTTAATTTCTCCACATCATCCGGATTGATGTTTTGAATTGTTTTTGTCGGAAATAATCGCTGCAGCGACAAAAAGATTCTCTTTTCCTGTCTGTTCTTCTTTGCACTTTCCATTATAAAACGTGCCAATTCACTTGGCGTAAGCACGGTAGAGTCTATGACTAAATCGTAGTTGGCAAAATCCGTGGTTTTGGCAGAATACATCTCAGAAAATCTGGTGTCTTCTAATTGCTTTCTCTTCTTTAAACCGGCAACAGCCTCTTCCATGGATGCATACTGTTCCTCTTTTCCCCTGCCAGCCGTCATCACTCTCTTTGCCGCAACATAAATATCGGCTACAACATATACTTTAAATGAATTTTCCACAAAATGCCATGCCATTCTTGAATCAAAAACAATATCCTTCCCCACATTATTCCGGGATAATTCAACGGTTTTGTCATCTATCATCTTGTCATAAATATTATGAATATCCTCCGACATCAGCTGATTTAATTCCAATGTCGTAATACCTTTTTCTCTTGCTATTTCCCTTTGAACGGTTCCGGTTGAATACACCATAAAACCATATTCCTGATTTAACACCTTTGCAATCGTACTTTTTCCACTTCCCAATTCGCCAGTAATCGTTATATACATATTAATCCCCATTTCTTTTCTCTGCGGTTATTCTTTTTCCATGCCATGGTAATAATACCATTGTATCATGAACTCGCGCTTTCGCGCTCTATCGCTGCTTGCGCAGCTGTTCATGATCGTTATCTACACACGCTTCGCGTGGCAGTCTTTATTATATCATGAAGCTGAGCTTCATGATCTTGTTGCACCCTCACATGCAAGCATGCTCGGTCTGCTTATCATTGTACCATGATCATGTCACTTTAGAATTATAGCATACTATCCGCCAGATTGCACGAGATTATTGTAACGGAAAGAAATCGTAACGTATTGGAGAAATCAGACAAACAAATCTATGTTACGTTTGATTTCCTCATCTGTCCAATCCCACCATGCCATTTCCTGTATTTCTTTGATTCGCTCTTCTGAAAATCTGAATTTTATCACCTTTGCCGGATTTCCAACTACAACAGCATATGGGGGAACATCCCCGGTGACGACAGCCCCTGCTCCCACAACCGCCCCATTCCCAATCGTTAAATTACGTAAAATAACTGCACCTGTACCAATCCAGACATCATTTCCAATCACGCATGTTTTTTCCAGTCGATTATATACCGGAGGCATGTTTTCCGGACGAATATGGTCATAATCATTATACAAAAAACTATGTGTCGTCAATTTCGTATAATCATGGTTTGCTGCCCCGATAGAAACGTTCCACGAAACAGATACAAATTTCCCAATGGCTGCTTCTATGATCTTTGTATTACTGCCAGTATAACTGTGTCTCCCCATCTCAGAGGCAAAAATATAATTATTTCTGTCAATTCGAACACAATCGCTTAACGTTGATTTTTCAATCTTAGAAAAGTCGCCCACGCTTACATTTGCACCAATAACAGACTCTGTAACATTGGATTCCCTATATAATACCGCAGTATGATGTATCTGTGAGTTTTCGTGCATGATGCCCCTCCATTCCGCCGACACGCAAAACAGCAGTTTTCCTTACTCTACCACAATCTCAATCTTCCCAAGAACCTCTTGCATTTTCTTTTTGGCAGATGAAACCGTATTTCCCTTTACGATGACATGACCGATCCGATCTGGTCCAATCCAAAATTTAGAAACAGCCTGTCCAGCCTGATAATCAAATTGCAAATCCACAATATCAGGATCGAACAGATCATTATGATTTATGATTTTTTTAATCGTTCCGTTTTTATCACTCTGTAAGAGCATTCCCACACTTGGATTCATCTCATCACTTCTAAAATCAACGTCCTCACCTAGCGCCGCCAAAATAATCTTTTCGTAGTAATTGTAATGATAATATATAGAGACTAATTCCGGCAGGCAGGTCGCTCCAGCTCTCCCGCCGATTTCAAGCACATATGTTTTCCCATCCACTAATATAAAATCTGCATTGATTGCACAATTATCTAATTGCATTGCATCTACAGCAAGCTGCAGCTGTCTTTTGGCATCGGCAAGAACTGCAGCGTCTAATTCAAACGGTACCCAGTGCCCAACCGGAACCCCCGTGTCTCCCTGAAAAACAAAATCACCATGCGGAAGAATAAATTGTACTTTACTGTGATAAATAAATGCCTGTGCGCCAAATTCCTCCCCTTCTAAAAATTCCTCTACAATAAAATAATTTTTCTTCGTATTTTTACGCACTGCTGCAAGTGCTTCATCGATCGCCTTTACCGTGTCAACTCTGACAATCCCTCTGCTGCCGGATGAGTCAACCGCCTTAAAAATCAGAGGAAACCTGAGTTCCTTTATTTGCTGTAAAATATCTTTACAACAAATATCCACCGGGCGGAACTGCGCGGTGCGGACGCCGCACTCTATATATCTTTTTTTCATTTGCATTTTGTCGGTAGCCATTTTCCCAGCTTCAAAGGACAGGCCGGAAAGTCCCATTTCATCACAAACTTTACCGATCGTACAAACTGCAACATCCGTTCCTGCTGTCACTATTCCATCAATATTTTCTTTTTTTGCTATTTTTAATATCGTTTCATAATCTCTTGTATCTTCATAGTAAATTTTATCTGCATACATAAATCCCGGATAATCTCCCGGAATGCTTACAACAATTGTTTGCAATCCCATATTGCGTGCTTTTTGAATCAGTGGAACCTGATATATGCCTGCTCCTAAAATCATTAGTTTTTTCCCCATAAAAAACTGTACTCCTCTTACTGCTGCTGTTTGCAGCATTCACGATAAAATTTATAAACACAATCACATATACGATCTACATTTTCCTCTCCAAGGCCATAATATAATGGCAAACGCAGCAGCCGTCCGCTCTCCTTTGTCGTATAACAATCTTCTCCAGAAAAGCTTCCAAACGCCAATCCCGCTTTCGATGTATGTAACGGAATATAGTGCGACACCGCATTGATATCATGCCTCTTTAGATATTGAATCAAATCTGTGCGCTCTTTTACATTCTGTGCTTTTATGTAAAATATATGACCATTGTGCTGACAGCTCTCCGGAACAAAAGGCAGCTCTATGATCCCCTTTTTCTGTAGATGTTCCAAATTGTAATAATATCGATTCCACGAGGACAATCTGTCCTGTATAATCTCATCTGCGATCTCAAGCTGTGCCCATAAATAAGCTGCATTCATATCACTGGGCAGATAAGAAGAACCCCTTGCTATCCATGTATATTTATCAATTTCACCCCGAAAAAAAAGACTGCGGTTTGTTCCTTTTTCACGAATCACTTCTGCAAGTTCCGTATTTTCACTTTCCCTGATCAGCAGCGCACCGCCTTCCCCCATAGAAAAATTTTTTGTCTCATGAAAGCTATAGCACCCATAATCACCGATTGTCCCACAATGCACCCCTTTGTATGTACTCATCATTGCCTGTGCTGCGTCCTCAATAACATACAGCGAATATTTTTCCGCAATCTTCATGATTGTATCCATTTCGCAGCAAACACCGGCATAATGTACCGGCACAATCGCCTTTGTTTTATCTGAAACTGCATTTTCAATTAATTGTTCATTGATATTCATCGTATCCGGTCTGATATCAACAAAAATAATTTTTGCTCCCCGCATTACAAAAGCATTTGCTGTAGATACAAAAGTATATGACGGCATAATAACCTCATCACCCGTTTTAATGTTACACAAAAGCGCAGACATTTCCAAAGAATGCGTGCATGAAGATGTAAGCAAAGCCTTTGAAGTAACCGCTCTTTTCTCAATCCATTCAGAACATTTCTTTGTAAACTCACCATCACCCGAAGTTTTGTTATTTAAAATAGCTCTTTGAATATATGCTAAGCCGCTTTCCACTCTTGGCGATACATTAAATTTAATCATAATCATGCTTCCTTCTCTATCTGAGCAGAAATTTCATCCATCAGGTGCCCAACATACTGAATCATGGCATGTTCTGTATTTCCTTCATCTTGAAATTCTTCTATCTTTTGCTTATAAAAAGAAGAATCTTTTGCATAACGAACTGTCGTTTCTATCATCTCTTCATAGTTGGATACAATATAGTTTTCTCCAACCTGACGTGCCACATCGCAATCCGGCAGTGTTATTACCGGTATCCCCGCCTGCAGTGCTGTTATCCCGGAAAACCCTCCGCCAACACGCTTTGGATTTAAATACAAATCCATCAGATCATATGTGCCTATCAAATCTTTCCGATACCCCATATAATAAATCTGCTTTTCTATCGCATTTCCTGCAAGCATTTTCTTCAATTTATCCACTTCACCAATAACACAAAAAGCAGCCTTTGGAAGCTTATCTGCGATTGTATTCATAACATGCAAAAATTGCTCATCTATTTCAAGATCAAGTCGGTTTCCCACAACCGCAATTAAAAATTTATCCTCCGGCAGCCCCTCTTCCTGTCTATTGTATGAATGGCTGCTTTCTTCTTTTAAATGCGGCATTGTTTCACTCAAAAAAATCTGTGTCTGATTCTCGTTTAAATGTTTTTTATATTCTATTTCTTTATCACTATCATGCATCCCCAGACGAATTAATATCTGTCCGCCGGAAATCGGATACCCGGAAGTCAATCCCATCGCTGCAAGCGTAGTCATATTTCCAAATAAATCTACCATAGGATTTAACACACCTATCGAAAAAACAAAGAACGGCTTCCATCTGTGAACAAACGCTGTCATCTTATTGTATGAATTTCTGTTTTTGTCCTTCATAAAAACGCGATATATATCAAAGGACACATCCTTATAGGAAAATATTAGCCGTTCCTCGTCATTCTGTATTCCAGAGCAAAATCCCGTTCTGGAACCATACCATAACGATTCCGGCAATGGATAATCACTCGGGCACTCTAAAATCAGCACCTCATACCCCAGATGCTTTTGCAGCGTATATGCAATTTCAAACACACACCTTGAAGGCGCATGATATTTAGGTAATTTAATTTGTTCTGTTGCGATTACAACCCGATTTTTCTTTCTCTGATTCACCGGCACAGCAGAATAATTTCTGTTCAATTCCTCCTGAAACCGTTCCGCATTTTTTTCATGAAGCATTTTCAATAGATCATAGGAACAATTCAGCTTAGAACGTATCTGCATCTCCAGCATACTGCCAGCATAACAATCAAAATGCTCCATACAAATAAAATAAACAAAATCCTCCAGCAATTCATTTATTTCAATATTTAATAGAAGCCAGGACACAAGGCAGACCACTGCATCCTTGCCATATGCCCTTTTTATCTCCAACAGCAGGTTCTTCTTTTCAGTTTTCGAAAACAAAGAATATTTCTGTTTATATTCAAGAAAAAATTTTTTCTCTTTTTGATTTTCCCGGCAACCGCAGGCAACCTTCTCGATCCATCGCAATGTACGATTCATATTTAACCTCTCTATGTAAATGGTTCACCTTGAAATCATTTCGCCATTTGCAAAATATAGTCAAAAAAAATTTTATGCAAAACTTAAGAAAATACAGTTTGCATCTCTTTTACAATTTTTATTAAGTTTTTTTCTTCATTTGGAATATAATATGCCATATATTTTTTTATTAAGCAAAAAAACAAGAGATTAATATATGAGTTTATAAGAATTTGATAGAAATTTGCAAATAAAGATATTATTACCGCATTGTAAACTAAATATTCCGAATTTCCAGTCAAATGGCCAGAAATTCGGAATGAATTTAGCAAAACATATAGCTGCCGCGCTGTTGAAAAGCTTCCTTACAGCGGCAGGTCTTTTTTCTGAAAACGGATAGCTCCCGCTACATAGCAGACAATCGCCACGACAGCCAAAGCAATCAGCTTTGGAAGAAAGGAATCATCTACATTTCCGGAACCTACCGTACCCAGCGCATTGATGTCAAACAAGCCGACCAGTGAAACACGGTTGAACATGCCCAATTCTTCCACACCCATTCCCACATTTACCATATCCTCAGAGCCAAACATGCCCAGCAGCGAACATAGGAAAAACCAGACATTCAGTCCGCCGCCCAGCGCAAGAGCATATTTACTTAAGTTAAACAGGCAGCTTGCCAGATAGCAGACGCCTGCCATCGCCTCAGTCAGGAGATACAGTCCGCCGTAAAGAGCCGCATATTTGCAAACATCCACTTCTCCTACAATGGCATTGGCTGCAACCAGCTTTGTAAGAAAAGCACATCCGACCATAATAAATGGGGTCACGACCATATAGACAGCCTGTGTGATCACGACAGCACTCCGCTTTGTTGGTGTAGACAGGATATAGGCCATAGAACCTTTATCTACCTGATCGACAACCAGAGCATTGCCCGCAAAAATAATGAACAGCAGGATAGGCAGCAGGCTCATGATCGTAAAATACATCCGGTTGAGCATTGACGCCGTATCCATTTCACTCATATTCTCCACAAGATCTGAAGAAACACCCATCATTTCCAGCATATTGACCATCATCGTATCAATGTCCAGATCATCCCCGGAAAAGCAGCCTTTTACAGAGCCAAGCGCATAGACATATTCAAAATTGGAAATATACGAATCCAGGCCAACCTCTGACTGAGACAGCTCCTTTGCTGCTTTGGCAAACCCCTCGCTGCTTAAATCCGTATCATCCGACTGAGACGAGATGGTTTCAAACACCGTATCATACTGTGTCAGATCATCTGCCCCGGAAAAATCCTCATAGCTAAGCTCAGTGCCTGCCATTTCATTATAGGAAGCAAGCACATACAGATAACTGTAAAAGGAAGCCTGCGCATCGGTATAATCTCCCGTATCCGAGGCAGAACCCAGCATATTTCCAGCATAAGTAGTTACTACTGTCATCAGGCAGAGAACAATCGTACAAGCAATAGCCAGAACCTTATTGGCGCTGATACTCTGCTTCATCAGCGGCCAGGAAAAAAATTTTGTTGTTTTCATTTTATTGTTGAACCTCCTCATACTCGTTGCTGTTCTGAATGGTTTTCATAAAATATTCATGCAAATTCGGATGGTTTTCCGACAAGGAACAAACCGGCAGCCCATCCATCGCCCGAAAAGCCGCATCAGTATCCTCCGCCAACGCCTCGAATTGCACCCCTGCGCCATCTAAACTACATCCCGGCAAACGTTCACAAAACATCTTAGCCGACGCCGCGTCTGCAAATTCCACATGGAATGTCCGCACAGAACCGTGACGAAATTCTGAAAGATTTAAAATATTTTTAATGCTGCCTCCATCTATAATCGCCACCTGGTCACAAATTTCTTCTATTTCTTCAAAAATATGGCTGGACATAAATATTGTCCTGCCCTTGCTCTTTTCCTCACGGATCAGCTCCAGAAAGGTTTCCCGCATCAAAGGGTCAAGCCCGGTAGTCGGTTCATCCAAAATAAGGATATTCCTGTCTCCCATCAGCGCTGCAACAATGGCCGCCTTTTGCTTCATGCCCTTGCTCATACGTTTCAGATTGGCGGATGGGTCAAGCCCAAGTATGTCGATTAAATGATTCATATAAGAAAAATCCTTCACACCGAGAAACTGCGCCTGTACCTTAAAGAAATCCGTTCCGGTTTTCAGATCCGGAAATGCAATCTCACCCGGAATGTAGCTAACATTTTTCATTACATCCGGAGCATCCTGCCACGGATTCATGCCATTCACTACGACCGAACCGCCGTCCGGTTTCAGAAAACCCATCATATGGCGGATAGTCGTTGTTTTGCCGGAACCATTCGTCCCCAGATAGCCGAACACTTCACCTTCCCGAATATCCAGAGAAATATCAAATATCCCCCTGCCATGACCGTAATCTTTTGTCAGATGCTCTATTGAAATGACAGAACCGCTCATTATTTCACCCCCTCAAAATGATGTCCGGTATCGTAGAATCCCATAAAGTAATCTTCCAGTGTAAAAGGGATTTCTACAAAATCGGCAATCGGAAAGCCCTTCAGGGCCGCCGTCAGTTCTCCCACCCGGTCCGCCGGAATCTGTACCCGCGCCCGCAGCTTTTTTTTGTTTTTTGATGTAAATGTAAACGGTTTCTTTACAAACTCTGCGTAAGAATCTGCCTCCAAAAAGGAAATACGGTAAATGCGGTCATGCTTTTGTTTCAGTTCTTCCGACTGAAATTCAGACACAATTTTACCATCCCGTATAATCGCAATGCGGTCACAAACAGCATCCACCTCATGAAAAATATGGGAAGACAAAAAAATAGTCTTTCCGCGCTTTTTTTCTTCCCTGACATATTCAATAAACGTCTCCTGCATGACAGGATCCAGCCCCGAAGTCGGCTCATCCAGAATAAGAATATCTGGATCATGCATAAAAGCAGTGACTACTGCAAGCTTCCGTTTCACACCAAGGCTCATCTGTTTAATACTGATACCCGGATCCAGCTCAAACCGTTCCAACAGCATCTGCAAATATTCCTTTGTTTTGACGCCGCGCATCTGCTCCATCATCCGCAAAAAAGCAGTTCCAGAAAGACCGGGCGGAAGCGTAACCTCTCCAGGCAGATACCCAACGGTGTTTTGAAGCCAGGCGCTGTTTCCCCAGCTATCTTTCTCCAAAATAGATGTGCTGCCCTTCTGCGGCTTTGAAAAGCCCATCAGATGACGGATGGTTGTGGTTTTTCCTGCACCATTCGGTCCAAGAAACCCATAGCATTCCCCCTTGTCTACCCTGATATTAACATCAAACACGCCACGGTTATGGCCGTAGTCCTTTGTCAGATGCTCTATCGCTATTATTGGCATTCCATTTTACCTCCATTCCGGAGCGTTTTACGCGACGGGGCGATGAGAAATTTGCGAAGGCAATTTCTCATCTGCCATCAGGGCTAATTTGTGACGCTCCGGCACAAATAGCCGTGTGAAAAATCAGCACATCAGTGTGATTTTTCACACTGCCTCCTTGACATTGTCAAACAACTGTTGTATGGTAATTATAGTGCGCGAAATACAAAAGATCAACCAACAATTATTCAACAAGTGTTGGCTAATGAATGGAGGGTTCCTGTGAAAAAAAATCCAGAAATTACAGATGCTACACGAAATAAATTAATTCAGGCTTTCTGTCTGCTATTTAAAGAAAAGCCTGTCAGCAAAATTACAGTGAAAGAAATTACCGATCTGACTGGCTATAACCGTTCTACGTTCTACCAGTATTTTAAAGATGTTTTTGCACTATTAGAATATGTGGAAGATGAAATGATTGCGACAGGTCTGCAAAAAATCAGCTCCATTCAGCTGGATGCTCCCGATTTCAACCAACAATTTGTACTGAGCCTGTCAGAAACCCTGTGTGAACATGATTACTACTCTGTCATTCTCCTGCAAACCGGCGCAGGTTCTGATTTCTTCAAAAAGATCAAGGCACGTGCCATGCCATTCATGATGGAACACTTCCAGATTGCAAACGGCAATGCCAAGGCTGTCCTGGCAATCGAGTTTTACCTGACCGGTATGCTGACCATGCTGACACACTGGCTGGAAAAGCCAGATGAACTGACGCTGGAAGAATTAAGTTCCCTGATTCACGGCATCTGGTGTGAAGGGCTGCTTGCGCAGCTAAAAAGCTGACACTTCAAAAAGCCTGAAAGCCTTAACGCAGGGAAGCAAAGAATCGCTCACGTTCCTCTTGCAATGCAGCTTCTGCTGCCGTCTTTGCGTTATTGAAATATTCCTTCTGCGATAATAAAAGGTGATCAAACCGTTTTTTATCCATAATAAACAAATCAGAAAACTCTTCTGTCAGAAATAAATCAAACCGGGCATCATCACCCAGAATTTTTTTCATGATACCAGTACTTTTCGTTAAATAATAATCACGGCTGCCATCAATAACCCTTAAATACTGCAAACATGGTATATTATTTGCCAGGGCAAGCACAAGCGCATGATATCTGTCACACAAAACAAGCTCAGCGCCCGAAAACATAGAATATGCCTGCTCAATAGCCAGAAACCCAGTATTTTCCTGCACAAGCTCTTCATAGAGAATCAAATCCGGAATCTTTTCCTTAAGGAAACGCCCCTGATTTTCACCGCCAAATCCAATGCCAAACGGAATGAAAACAGTTCTATACTGATATCTTTCCCAGATAATTGTGACAAAGGATTTTATCCGTCTGTAGTTTTTTCAAGCTCCTCCATTGAATGATATGTTTCAAAAATAATATATTTTTCGGAGAGCAGCTGATGTTTCTGTTTTAACCGGGCATTCAGAAAATAGATATCATCTGCAATATCACGAATCTTATTGTCATTTACTCCTAATGCATTTAACTGCTTTCTGGAATCAACCGCATCCCTGACACAAATCAGATCAAAATCTACAGCACGCAAAATCTCACGGAAAAATCCTTTGTTATTCTCGTTGCCCCATGGTCCAAAGGTATTCCCCATAGTGACAATCCTCTTCCCGCAGCTGCGGGCAGCTAACAGCGGGATGAGCATTTTAAACAATCTGGCCTTCCTGTGCTTTGCAAGCCAATAATAATTAAAACAGCCGCCACCCGATAAAATTAGAATATCTATCCCATGAACTATTTCAGAAATTTCTTTCATATTCTGTGTGGCATCCATAAGTCCCTGAACAGACAAATCGGCATCAGAATATATGATTTCAAAGTTTTTAGAGTTCCCGCTAATCCTGGGCTGCGCCGACACGATCTCTTTTTCTAATTCTAATTCCACTTCTACCGTCCGCAGTGGAATATCCGGCAGATAATGGCTAACCACTGCATCAATAAAACTTATGTTGTAACAAAAAACAACATATTCTTCCACACTGTCTCCATAGGCATTATCAATATCCATAATATTATTAATCAGCATGGCATAGTCACCAAAATTATTATCACAAAACGGCCCGGTAAATCCTATTTTCATTATTTCCCATACCCTTTCCGGCATCTGCAAACCTTCGATATTTATTCATTAGCAAAAAGCGCATCAATAAAACCTTCCATATTTATCGATAGTCAAGAAGCGCCTCGATCATATCAACATCAAAGACAGGTATCCCGATTCTTTCCCGAATCTTCTTTCTCTCTGCAAACGAGTCATCAATAAAGATAGAATCTGTATCATTTATATACCTGTACTTCTCGTCCGTCGGTTCGATCTGAATGATTTTTTGAAAAATCCCCTTTTCAATGTGCCATTTTTCCAAATCCTTCTCCAAATTAGTGCTGTGTTTGGAGATAAGAATAATCCGCTTTCCTTTTTCAAGCGCCTGATAAAGGAAACAGATACACATAGCATTTACTTTTTCATTTACAATCAGCGTATCATCAAAATCCAAATAAACCGTATGATAGCTTATATCAATACTATACGCACTATAAAACGCCCGGTCAACAACAATTCCGTATGTATTATCAATAACAGAGACATCAAAGCCTTCTGTTACAAAAAGGGTAAGGAGCGGATAATTTATCCCGGTATTTCTTGACAAACCATTTGTGCCCGGTATCCGGGGAGAAATTTCCATAAGCATATATTCTCCCTCTGCATTCTTTTTAATCTGAAAAAACCACGCGCCGACAAACTGAAACCTTTGATTTATTCTATTTGCAATCTGCAATATTTTTTTCTCTTCCCCTAAAAGCTTCGAATGGACAGCAATCCCTGTACGTATACGTTCCCGCGAACGGGCCTTTGCCGCCAGTAAATTCCCGTTTTTATCTGTAAAACAGTCAACCGTATACTCTTCTCCCGGTAAATATTCGCTGATTACCAGCGAGGAATCTGTTTTTACCGCCAATTCCAATTCACTCATAGAAGAAACCACCCTGGCACCCTGGCCTCCCTGGCTTTCTGCCGGTTTCACAAATACTGGAAATTCCTTTACATCCTCCGGCTTTTCCCATACTTCCGGAATAAAAGCTTCCGAAACCAAATATTGATATGTTCTTTTTTTAGAACGTAATATCTCAACCGTTGCAAGCGGCGCAGATATGATTTGCGCATCAATATCCTTTTGATTTTGCATAAGATACAACTGTATTGCATCATAAGCAGGATAAATATAATCAATACTATATTTTGCTATAGCTGCATTTATTTTTTCTATAAAATCCTTTTCCCCCATATAAGGGATATCCGTAATCAGATTTTCATAAGCAAACTGCGAATGATCCGCAACACTTGTGGCTCCGAATATATTTACAAACTTGCTGTATTTTAAGGCGCGGTTAAGCTCCAATCCAATTTCAGAGCCTGCCGGAAATATCATAATATTGTATTTTTGCATCTCTATACCTGTGTTGTCCCTTTCCTCAGCTTACTATAACCTTACGTTAAACATGTCTTATTTTCCGTTGGCATCATACCGGAATGCCGCTTAAAAAAAGACAGTTTTTATTCCCCACACAATGTTTATTTAACTTATTCTTTTTCTCTGGATATAAAATGCCACATCTGTATTTAGAAAACAAGATTTTTTAATACAAATATACCAAACCATTAAACAAAACCTAGTACAGCAAAAATTAAGTTTCAGATATTTTGCTACACAATATTGGGCATATCAAAAAAACACTTCACAGTTACAATATTTTTGTAACTGTGAAGTGTTTTTTACTTGCACTTTTGAATGAAACATTAATACATCAATAGATGACAGACTAAAAACAAACTACAAATCAACCACGCCGATCGGATTGATAAAAGATATCACATGGGCTGCAATTCTTTTTCCAATTTAAGTACCTGTTCCAGATTAAGTCCGGAATACATTGCAATTTTTTCCAATGACAAATCTCCATCTTCTATCATTCTCAATGCGGAATCTATTTTTTCCTGTTCTACACCCTGTTCAATCCCCTGTTCAATTCCCTGCTCAATTCCCTGCTCAATTCCCTGCTCATATTTTTCCTGATAATTCATTTGCAATGTCATATAATCCAACCTCCATTTCTCATTCTTTCTGACAGACTGTACCGCTTCTTCTAATTCTCTGGTAAAGTCATCTTGCGGTTCTTTGCCATCAATAAAATCAAGTAGTTTTTTCATCTCTGGTGTAACATCATCTTTTATACCCTTAGTATTTAAAATGATTTTCGTTGTATCATCTCCAAGACTTAACTCTGCATTTTGGATACAGCGATTTTCAAAGGTATAGATGTGCCTTCCTTCACCAAACAAATCAAAGGTACATACAAAAATAACAAAACTTCGTTTCAAATCTTTGTAAGAAGCCCCTTTTTCTAAGGTATTCAAATCTATCATTCCTTGATAATATCTTGTTCTTTTAGGAAGATTTCCATTCTCGGTTGTCTGCATTTCAATATTATAAACAGTATTTTTTCCATCCTCTACATAAATATCCAGGCGTACACTTTTCGCATCCGCAGAAATATCAATTGTTTCCTGTGATTTCGGATATTCAATGCGGGATATTTTTATGCCAAGTATTCTCTCCAAAAAAGGTTTGCAAAACCTTGGATTTCTCATGATAACACTAAACATGAAATCATCCTTAATTTGCAATTTCTCAAAGGCCTTTTCCATAATGACACTCCTTCTTGTTTTATCTTTATTATAATGTGCATCAATGTAGATGACAAGCATTGATTTGCCATAAATTAATTCAGGCTTTCTGTCTGCTGTTTAAAGAAAAGCCTGGCAGCAGGATTACAGTGAAAGAAATTACCAATCTGGCAGGCTATAACCGTTCCACATGAATTTTAAAGACGTTTTTGCACTATTCAAATATATGGAAGATGAAAAAAATTTCGATTTTGCACCAGAAATTCGGATACCGGGGTACTAATACAGCGTATAATCATTTAATAATCCGGCAACTTCCGATTTTGAATTAAACATTAATACATCAATAACTGACAGATTAGAAACAAACTCATTCGCAAACTGTGTATATTTTATTTCATGATTCATTTCCAGGAAATTCAGCGTAATATTTTTCTGTTGAAAGTTTTCCGCATGATACAAATCAACCCCGCCAATCGGATTGATATATGTATCAGCCCCCAGCCTTTCACAAATCTGTATAATATGCTGTTCCCCCTTTTGTTCCCTAACCGGTATGACCTCGGAAGACCTAACAAAGGGAGTCTGAATATTCATATAATCACATAATACATGAAAACTATTTTCAATATACGACGTCAAATCATCTGTTTCACAGTATATGATTTCTTCCATCTTGGAATACACGGATTCAAAGCAGGGCGCTTTTTTATAAGCAAGATACAACGTTTTCAGAAACGCCTCCCTGTCTTTTTTGCTGAAATTTAAATGAATCTGCATAATCAATTTATTTTGCGATGGATGATCCAGTGGAACCGAAAACAAATAGGGTTTCCCATTCACCAAAACAGAATTCCGGTTAATATATCCCCTCTTTATAAAATTAACATCATCTAAAATGACAAATTTATCTGCATAATTCATTAGCTGCCAATAACCTAAATAAGGAAAAAGATATGGCTGCATGATAGCAAGCTTCATAAAAACCTCCTGTTTCTTCTTATCCGATATACTAATCCTCATTCCGCCGCCTTTCAGTTGACGGCACAAATAGCTATGAAAGAGCTACATTCTCTCAACCTATTGCCCTATCATCTGCATAAAATTCTGATAACTTTTTTTGATGTCAGGCCGGATCTCTTTTCTGGTAATATCAAATCGTTCCGGCCCTTCGTATGTCTTTGCAATCGCATAGCCCTGGCTTTCCAGTTTCAGGGACAGCTCTGTATAATACTTTTCGGGACAGCCGCAAAAATCTTCATATGAAACTTCTAATTTCCTTTCAACGGACACCGACTGCAAGGCGGATGAAATGGCCAGATTATTGTAATACACCTGGCCGGCTGCCTGCATGGCAGGATCTTTTAACCGCTGCAGATCCTTCATCTCCGGAATATGAAAAGAATACCAGGTATCTTCATTTCCATATTGCTGCTGCCGCGCCTCCAAAATAGAAGAAATATTTGCACAGGGTTCTCTTTTTATATGCACAAAAACAACCCTGTCTAAAATCTCATTTAAAAAGCCTATATTATAATTTGCAATCATTCCCTTTAACATAACCGGTTTGTCAAACACAGCTGCAATCCCCATTAATTCTTTGACAAACGTTTCCGTGTCTGCCCTCTTTTTCAGCTCCCCATCCGGTAAATAATCAATTCCGGAGGAATCATATGGGAAAAACCTCCTCCAAAAATACCAGAATTCATTTGGCGATAACGCGCCGATGGTTTTTCCATTCTGCGAATGATAACGAATTTCCGGCGCAGCATCCATAATTTCATTGCGGAAATTATAGACCGGATCAAACAATAGGCGCTGAATTTTAGCGCCTAAAACAGGAGCTTCATAAAATCTTGACATCACATTCGTGGGATAGGCAAACTGCTGTGTATTCGCCAGCCATTGCGTCAGCAGAGTAGTCCCGGAACGCAGCGCCCCCATCACCAGCACAACCGGATAAGGCTGACCTTCTGTATTCTCCAGCAACTGTTGTTCCGCCGGCCTCAAATCACTGTTAATTTCCTGCAGCAATGACTCTAATTTCACATTTCTCTGAAATTCCTGTTTTCTTTTCTCCATCCGTCTCTCCTTTTTCTATGCTGACACGCCATGTTGTTTTGTACCAGGGTATGCCTTTTCTATCATGCCTCAAAACCTTAACCTTAACGCAGAATACATTCTACAATCTTTTCCACATTTTCAAGTTCCAAATCTGCATACAGCGGAAGCACAAGAATCCGGTCAGAAACATACCTCGCATTGGTAAGGTCAACATCCCGGTAGCGGTTACGGAAACACGCCTGATCGGATGTCAGCGGGTAAAAATACTTTCTGGCAAAAATATTTTGCTCCCGAAGCTCTGTGTAAACCTGATTCCTCGTTTTTGGAAAACGCGTCTCATCAATCAATATCGGAAAATAAGCATAATTGGATTTCACGCCTTCCTGTTCGTCAAGCAGCCGGATTCCCTCCTGTCCGCGAAGCAGCTCTCTGTATTTTTCCACTACTTTTCTGCGCTTTGCGATCTCCTGTTCAATATGGCGTAAATTGCAGATTCCCATCGCAGCTGAAAATTCATTCATCTTGGCATTTGCCCCAACCTCTGCAACCACTTCCTCAGAACGGATGCCGAAATTTTTCAGATTATAAAGCGTCCGGTACAAATCCGGATTGTGAAAGGTAACCGCGCCGCCCTCAATCGAATGAAAAACCTTTGTCGCATGAAAAGAAAAGGTTGAAGCATCGCCAAAACAGCCCACTCCCTTCCCATCACAGGTCACGCCAAACGCATGCGCCGCATCATAAATTACTTTTAAATTATATTTATCTGCAATCTGCCTGATCTGATCTACCGCACAGATCTGCCCATATACATGCACCGGAAGAATCGCCGCTGTCTTTTCTGTGACTAACGCCTCCATCTTATTTTCATCAATCGTATAATCCGACATTTTAATATCACAGAATACCGGCTTGAATCCATTGCGCACAATCGCATGTGTCGTCGATATAAACGTAAACGGAGTTGTGATAACCTCGCTGCCTTCCGGAAGCTTCATGGCAGTCAGAGCCATCTCAAGCGACATATGTCCGTTGACCATCAGGGAGATGCCATCCACTCCCAGATACTCCTTTAGCGATTTTTCAAACTCCTTATGCAGCTGCCCCATATTGGTCAGCCAGTGAGACTCCCAAAGCGGTTTAATCATCTCCGCATACTCTTCAAAAGAAGGCATAGACGATCTTGTCACTAATATTTTTTCACTCAAGAGACAACCCCCTCCTGCATCCATTGCTCCGCCTGTATAATCAGGCTGCGAAATTCTTCTGTATTATCAATTCCCTGCCGTTTTGCATATGCCTTTGCACACTCTTCCTGCTGGGTCCGGTAAAACGAACCATCCCGACAATATCTGCTTACCAGCTCCGGAATCTGCCCATAGCTTTCACAGAGAAATGCGCTGCCGACACATTCTGCAACATCACAATCCGGCAGCGAAATCACCGGCACGTCTGCTGCAATCGCACGGGCAGCCCCGCCGCCTCCCCCCTGCCGCTTCGGATTCAGGAAAAGATCGGTGCCCTTTAACACATCCACTAAATCCTGGCAAAAACCATATTGATTGACACGCCCTTTTAAGATGCCCTCTTCAAAATCCAGCGAACACGCTCCGATCAAAAGATACCGGACCCGCTCTTCCTGTTTTGCAATCTCTTCCATTAACCTGCGGAAATTGCTGTCAATCTCATTGTCAAGCCGGTTTCCGACTACTGCAATAATAAAATCCTCTTTCGCAAAGCCAAAATCCTCTGGCTGATATACCTTCCCTCCAGACTGCAGCTTTATGGCAAATCGAATATCATACCATTTCTGCCCGTGCCCTTCCAAATAGCTTCTCATTTCCGGAACCTCCGGCACAGTATCGTTTATCAGATACCCCACCAAAAGTTGTGCATCTGACACCGCATAGCCTGAAGTACAGGGCATGGAAAGCACGGTTGTCATCTCCCTTAAAAGATCAGTCGTTACCGACGGTGCGCCAATGTGCAGCGCACATTCTGGATTCCACTCCCGAAGCATCTGAAAATATGCCGGAAGCTCGGAAAATGTAGATTCGTTAATGATCTGCTGGTATCCATCCACCCGGTACTGCTCTTTATACAAACGCGTAAAATGATGCTGGTATCCCTGATAATAATTCGGATACATTGGATTTAACCAGCAGGCTGACAAATCGACCGGAATATTTTCCACATGTACCAGAAGCATTACCTCATAACCCAGCTCATAACGTAAAATTTTGTATGCCTCCAGAACAACTCTGGTTGGCGCATGCAGATCGCCAAGCAAGGTATCCGTACAAAGTAGTATCCGCTTATGGTTTCTCTGTTCATACGGAACATAGGAAAGCTGGCAGCCTGTCTCCCTTTGAAATCGCATCCTAAGGTGGCTCCAGAGCATTCTCTTGTCAAAATAAGGGATATCCATCTCCAAATTGCAAAAGCGTTCCCTGTTAATCTGATTTCGTATCCCCGCCGTATAATCCCAGCTCAGGTCATCCTTATACAGCAGCTTTTCCGCCTTGTTTAAAAATGCCTGCTCCTTAAACAAGGTAAAAAGCCAGGACAAAATCAAAAGATATAAATCCGTATCGTTTGCAAATTCTCTGTCGAGCCAGCCAAACAGGTCAAGCCCTTTTTCCTGTATCATGAAATACCACTTCGCCACCTGCAGTCCATACTCACGGATTGCTTTGGACTGTGGATTTTTTTTCTGCTCCTGAATTAGCAGTGTCAAAGCGCTGATCAGCTGTTCCATTTCCTGCAAAATTCTTTTCCACCTTTCCCAAAATTTTGCCGCATCCCTCTGGAAATGTGGCAAATACCCATTCTTTAAATATATCGTCTGATTCCCCCCTTTTCTAAAGATACATTAACGAAATCTCTGCCAATAGCCGATATAATAAAAAGGGTATCGGCAATGCACTGCTCTAAACGAGCTTTAAAGAACCGAAGCCTGAACGATACTTTCGGAAAGGATGACATTTCATGAACATAGTATTTCCAGCGCAGGAAACAGAAGCACACTTGCCGCTGAAAAAGGCATTTGAAACAATGGGGCACAGCTGCATTCCATATGGTTCTGTTCCGCACAATCCCCGCATTGACCCGCGGTTCCGATCCGGTTTTTTAAAATTTCTGCAGGAAGCAGATCCGCACGCTGTCTTTACATCCGGCTATTATCCGGTAATATCTGCGTGCTGCAATGCACAGCAAATCCCTTATCTTTCTTATATTATGGAAAGCCCGCAGCCTATGACGCTTTCCAGGACGGTTTTAAATCCATGCAATTATCTTTTTGTATTTGATTCTTTGATGGCGCAGGAACTTCAGTCGCTGGGCGCGGAACATGTCTATTATCTTCCGCTTGCAGTGGATGCAGAACAATTTGACGAAAAAGATACTCCGTCCGGTTTCCAGACAGATGTCTCCTTTGTCGGCTCACTGTATACTGCCCCGGACCGCTTTACCGAATCTGTCCCGCTTTTAAAAGAAAGCACACGGGGGTATCTGGACGGCATATTACAGGCACAGCAGCTGATCTACGGCTACTCCTTTCTGGAAAATATTCTGATACCCAATGTATTAAACGACCTAATCGAAAAAATTCCTGTCCGCCTGCAGCCGGACAGCTTTGAAACCTACGAATATATTTACACGCAGTGCTTTCTGAACCGGCTGCTGACAAGAAATGAACGCCTCCAGCTGCTGAAAAATATTTCCGCTTATTTTCAAAAAGAAGAAAAACCAGCAGGACACCGGCAATTTATAATCCATACGCCGGAAAGCTCCTCTTTTCTTCCAGACATAAAAAATGCCGGTCCGGCAACTGAGCTTTCCTCCCAAAAAGAGATTTACCGAAGCAGCAAAATCAACTTAAATATCACACCGCGCACCATCCGCTGCGGCATACCGCAGGATACGCTGAATATAATGGCAGCGGGCGGTTTTGTCCTGTCAAACTACCAAAATGACCTGACGCTGCACTTTACGGCGAATGAAGATTATGTATATTTTGAAAACACAGACGATTTGACAGAAAAGCTGACCTGGTACCTTACCCACGAAGAAGAGCGTCAAAAAATTGCCGCGCATGCACAGCACAAGGTACTGCAGGAGCACACCTGGCAAAAACGTGCCGAAGAAATTCTAGCCTGCTGTAACCTTTAAAGACAATAATAAACATAAGTAATTGCAATAAATAATTGAAACAAATAACTGCAATAAATAGCTAAACGGAGAAAGACACAACATGAAAATACTTTTTTTTCTATCCAATAAATTTATGCAAAATGACATGATCCAGGCTCTCACCTCACTAAAACATGAGATTGATACCTTTGCATACACCTTCCGCAATTACGAAAAAGATGATTTTCTTGCCGAAAAGCTGGAAAAAAAGCTAAAACGCAGCTCCTATGACGCTGTGTTTTCCATGAACTACTATCCTGTCATTTCCGATGTGTGCGCAGTCTGCAATACATTATATATCTCCTGGGTATATGACAGTCCCGCGCCTTCCTTTTTACGCTTTGACCAGCCGACCAACCGGATTTTCCTGTTTGACCATTCCGAATGCCGGTCCTACCGTGCGCAGGGCTATACAAACATCATGCATCTGCCTCTCGCGGTCAACGCCGGCCGAATTGACAGCCTTCTCTCTCCGATGACCGAACGGCCGGATTATATCCATGATATCAGCTTTGTCGGCGGCCTATATAATAATTATGCACTAAACACGCTGCATCTGACCGAATCCGATTATGTTCTTGGGCTTTTACAGGGCTTTGCCGCTGCCCAGACACAACTGCAGAACGTAAACATTCTGGATACGCTGCTCCAAAGCGGCGCAGTTACCTTTGACAGCAGCTCCTATGAAGATATGCGGCGCCATATGCTTGCAGAAACCACACACCGCGAACGTCATTTGGTTTTAAACTATCTGGCAAAGCAATTCTGCGTCGATTTATACACATCCGAGCCAATCCGCTATGAAACCAATATCCGCGTCCACGGCTCCGTCCACTACGAAAAAGTCATGCCGCGGATTTTCCGGAACAGCCGGATTAACCTGAATCTGACACTGCGCTCTATTGTCTCCGGCATCCCGCTTCGCGTTTTTGATATTATGGCCAGCGGAGGTTTCGTGGTCACGACACCTCAGGAAGAGCTTTTTGACTACTTTGAACCGGATGTGGATTTTGTCTACTATACCTCCCACCAGGAGCTGGCGGAAAAGTGCCGCTACTATCTGAATCATGAAAATGAGCGCTTTGCCATCTGCCAAAGCGCCTATCAAAAAATAAAAGAATCCCATACCTTAACACACCGCCTGCAGGAGTTGTTTTCCATGCTGTAATGCCAAGATGTGCCGGTGGGATAATAACAGTATGCTGTTATCATCCCACCGGCACATCTTATATTTTTATCTGTGGCAGACCATGCATTCTTATCTGCGGCATATCATGTATTTTTATCTGCAGTGCTTTAGAATCTGCTCTGCAAACCTTTTCTCTGCCCCCATATCTTTTGCAATCCGTTTCCCTTTTTCTGCAATCTGTTCTAAAACTTCCGGATGCTCCAGAGCGGCAGACACCCGCTGCGCAACCTCTTCAATCTCCCGGTTATCATAAAAAACAACCGATTCCTGATCGTTAAAAATCTCTTCCAGCACCGGGTTCTGATCCGTAATGACTGCAGCGCCATTTGCCATGGCACACAGTGTCCGCATGCCGATCCCCTGCGGAGACGAAATCTGATTTTGCAATACCACCTTTGTATCCCCCATCACATCCAAAAGCTCTTCAAACGGCAGTCCCTCGCTGCCGCCCAAAATGGTCAGCTGATCCTGCCTGTCATCCGTAAACTGTTCCCAGCCCTCTCCGCAGACAGTCACAGAAATTCCTGCTGCTAAAAGCTGTCTTACTATTGCATCAAGATAATACGCCTGCAGATAATCATAGATCACACGAAAGCAATGCATCAGCTCACCCATTTCATCCTCATAGACAGGCACGCCGATCACCTGCATATAGCGTTCTGTCAAAGCCTCTAGCGGGCTGTCCGGATTGATGGTAGCCATCCCGACCAGCTGCGTGGCAATCTCTGCAAAAGAACCCGGAAGCTCTTTGATCTTTGCTGCCAAGTCCCGCGGCTCCTGCCACGTCGCCGGAACAAGCAGTTCAATTCCTCTTTCCTGATATGGTTTATCCGGCTGCTTTCCCTGAAATGCCGGCGGCACGACGTATTCCGTCTCTTCAAACTGCTTATAGCAGCGCTCTATATAAGGCACTGCATTCTGATTAGCACACCAAAAAGCAACATTCCAGGTTTTTAACTCAGACAGACATGGATGATAATACAATGGGTGCTTCAGCAAATAAGAAAATATCTGCGCACCCAAAAGCTCTACCCACTTTGGCCCCACAATAGAGGAAATACCTAACCCATCGGTTTCAAGCGAAAAAAGAAACTTCGGTTCCTTCTGGTCATTTAATGTGGAAACAGCATCCAGCGAAGAAAGATTCACAACCATCAGATCGACCCCCATCTCCTCCAAAAGCCCGGCAAGCCGTTCCACAAAAAATTCCTTCCACTGATACTTTGATTTGCTTGTAATTAACAACGCTTTCCCTTCCATAATTTCTTTCATCCTTTCCCTGTGCCCGGTTCCGCCCAGATGCTCCTATCCGGCAAAGCCTGCACAAATACATATACTTATCCTATCCCTGCCGTGCTCCTGCAAGGTCAGAAACACATCATTCTATCCCTGCATATCCTGCAAGGTCATAAATATATCATTCTATCCCTGCAGTGCCTCCTGCAAGGTCATAAGCTCCATGCCACGCTTGCGCGCGCCTCCCTCTGTGGCATCAATCACCCGGGTATTCCGTTCCTCCGGCGTGCGCCCGGCCAGGCGCTTCTCCATCCATTCCCGGTAGATTTTCAGATTTCTGCCTGCTTTTAGCATACTGCCGTCCACACCCTCTACCAGGACGCCATCCCGTGCCAGCGTAGCCTTCCTGCCAGCTGTCCCGGATGCGTGATCATACTCTCCTGTATATGCCATATCAAGCCCCACAAACACAATTTCGGACACCTTCAGCCGCAGACAGAGATCCAATGCCGTTGTCGCAACAGAGCCGCCTGTCTCGACCGTAGCCCAGCCCTTTTCCCCGGCCAGACGCTCTGCCATGGCAAAGCCTTTCTGACACAGAATGTATTTTGGCGCATCATAATCCCTGACAATCTGACCATATACCGTAGACAGAAAAATCAACGGCACACCGCAGTGCTCTATCCCCTGAATCTGCCGGTATGTCGGTTTCCCTCCATCGACAATAATCACAAAATCCGGCCGGATTCCTTCCTGCAAAAAACGCCCCAGTACCGTCCCCATAACCAGTAAAACCGTATCATCCCCTCTTTTGTGAAGCATCTGAATATTCCGGTCAAGCGAAGGACCCGCCGCCGCCACAATGGCCTTTTTTCCACAAAAATACCGGCGCAGATCCTCAATCGACCCAGCTTTTACTGCACTGTTTTTCCGGAAATTGCTTTTTAGATTCCGCTCCTGCTGTCTGACGGAGCTTTCCTCCATAAACCAGGTTTCCAGCTGCTGCCGTAAATGCTCTTTCTTCATGGCATACAGCGCCGGATAGAAAACATAAAATCCACTCGTTTCCGTAAGCGACAGCTTCTGATGCTCCAGACGGTGTCCTGTCGGATCATAGCAAAGTGAAAAGCGGCCGCTTTCAAACAGCTTCCACACAGGAGAAAACAGCATGGCCAAAAACAGACACTCCCTGTTTGTCTCAAAGACCTGTACCGAAATATTGTGATCCAGCTCCAATAACTCCATATAAGGATAACCAAAGCCAAAGCCATAAAAACAATAATTTTCTTTCTCCTGCGCAAGCCATTCCTGCGCAAGGGCAAACGCCTCCGCACCAATCTGCCCGTTGGTGTGGAGATAATATTTTTGCTGCCCCCGCCAGACCGCTGCCGTATACATGCCGCTGGATGTTATCTCCACCGCATATCCCTTTAACATCGTTTCATTTACCCTGACCGTAAGCTGTTCTAAATCCTCGTTTCGCAAAATCCCCTGATGAACCGCACGGTGCAAAAGCTCTTCGGAAAACAGGGACAGCATCAGCTGACGGTTTGCCGTATATCCCGTCTGTAGATTTTTCAGAACCATCTCCGCTCTTAGAATAATACCGCCCAATGCGGCAAGACGTTCCTGAATCGCTGTAAATGCCGGCTGCAGCTGCAGCTCATACAAATCCGCCAGAAGTACGTAATCCTTTTTCTGCTGCGCCTCCGTCAACGCCAGCAGGGAAGCCAGCATTTCTTCCATATCCGCAACGATTCCATCCTGATTGATCTGTGGAAACCATTCCGCCAATTCATTCCAAATGCGATTCATTTTTTCAATCAGCTCACCTGACAGATGCAGCGCCATATAGTAATTCTGCCGTCTGAAATAATAAATCGTTTTCCCCGTCTGTGTCAGGATTTCGCTAACCGAAGCCATAACATGCGCCGGATTTTTCAATGACGCTTGCTTTCCAGTCTGCATAGTCCGACTAGTCGGACTATCCTGGCCATGCATATTTTCCTGACTATTCTGATTTTCCTGGCTATGCTGATTATTCTGGCTATGCTGATTTTCCTGCCACGCCGTATATCCTGTCATCTCCCGGTAATTTCTGGCAAGGTGATCCCAGCGTTTCTCCGTCATCTCTTCATCCAGCGATATTAAAAACATCTGTTCCATTTGGTTTAACCGCTGAACCATTTCCTTCGAACGATAATCCGGAACCCGTTTTAACACCTGTTCTCTCATCTCCTGGAGTACATCATACGGAAGCCGGTCAAACCGAGTAAAAATCAAATGGAGGGAATTTAAATAATACACCTTTAAAAAACGCCGCTTCATCTCCTCCCTGTAACAGGCCGCATAACCCCGTTTTTCCAGTTCATCATATACCTTTTTTTCAACCTGCAGACGCTCCAGATGTTTTGTGTCATTTCTTCTGGTAATCGTCGAATCCCAGTTGGCAAAATAATGGTAATACACCCGGTCCGTCAAATAAAAGGACTGCACCGCATAGCTGGTCAGCGCACCAAAATAATTATCCTCATACGCCGTTTGTTCCAAAAAGGAAATCTGGTTTTCCTCCAGAAAATCCTTTCGGAAAAGCTTTGTCCACATCGGACCGATACCGCATCGCAAAAAGGCCTTCCGATCCTGTTCCGTCTCAATCTGAACCAGCTTATTTGCTTCTCCCTTATAAGAGATCTTATAAAAGATATTGCCATCCCCGTGATCCCTTCCTCCCAGACAGGAAGTCACCTGTGTGTGATACCGTTCCGCCAGATCATACAGGGTCTGAAACATCTCCGGTTCCACCCAGTCGTCCGCATCAACATAGCCAATATACGGAGCGCCGGCATACAAAAATCCAATATTCCGCGCGCGCCCCTGTCTGCCGTTTTCCTCACACAAAATGACCATAACCGAATCCGGATACCTTTGTTCCCAATGCCGCAGGCGCTCCGGCGTCCCGTCGGTAGAAGCGTCATCCACAAAAATCAGCTCTAAGGCGTCCAGCCCAATGGTCTGCCGGAGCAGTGACATGACACAGCGGTCAATATATTCCTCTACATTGTAGCAGGGAATAATTACACTAATCTTTTTTTCCATAGGATTCCCCTTTTCCCGCACTGCCTTTCCCTTATATATGCTTTAATGCCTCCTGCAGCTGCCCTGCATCAAGCCACTGTGTATTTGTTCCGGAATTATACTCAAAACCATCTCCTACCGGCTTGCCGCCCGGCAGGATGTCCCCCACGTCATGCCAGGAATATTCCGGATAGATGATAAAATGATTCTCATATTCATAGGTGCTTCTGGAATCGTCCTTTGTAACCATCACCTCATGCAGCTTTTCCCCCTCGCGAATGCCAATCTCTTCTATCTCGCAGTCCGGCAGCATGGCCTTTGCCAAATCTCCGATATGAAACGATGGAATCTTTGAAATGTACGTTTCACCGCCCTTGGATTCCTCCAGCGCCTTAAAAACCAGTCTGACACCCTGCTCCAGTGTAATCCAGAAACGCGTCATCCGCATATCCGTAACGCCGAGCTTTTTTTCTCCCCGGTCAATCAAATTTTTCCAGATCGGGATTACCGAGCCACGGCTTCCTGCTACATTGCCATACCGCACAACCGAAAAAACAGTACCTGTCTCTCCGGTATAGGCGTTTGCCGCAATAAATAATTTGTCCGATACCAGCTTTGTGCCTCCATACAGATTGATCGGATTGACCGCCTTGTCCGTCGAAAGAGCAACGACTTTTTTTACCCCCCGGTCAAGAGCGGCATCAATCACATTCTGCGCCCCGTGAATATTGGTCTTGATCGCTTCCATTGGATTGTACTCGCAGGTCGGCACCTGCTTCATGGCTGCCGCATGAATCACATAGTCCACTCCGGTAAACGCACGCATCAGGCGGTCCCTGTCCCGCACATCACCAATGAAAAAGCGCACCCTGCTCATATCAATCTTGTCTCTGTATTCTGTCTGCATCACGCTTTGCTTAAACTCATCTCTGGAATAAATAATCACTTTTTTCGGCTGATATGCCGCAAAAATCATCTCCAGAAATTTTTTCCCAAAGGAACCCGTCCCTCCGGTAATTAAAATTGTTTTTCCATTTAACATAGCATCTGCCCCATTCCCTTTCCAAATTATCAAACTAATCCCTGCCGCAGAGTGTCACAAACCGCCATAACTTACACATATGGTAAGGTTTCTTCCAGCATACTGCGCATTTCCTCTGCGCCGGTAATATACGCATCATAGACCACCTTTGCATTTTCAACCGAATGGATTTCATCCTGCTGCGGATCTCCGGTCATTTTGTTGATATCCCTTAGCTGATCCATCGCAAGCCCGGAAGAATACATATCTAAAAGATCCTGCGCATACTTCTGAAGCATAATCACATGATTTACCTTCCGGATGCCCTTAATATACTCTGCGTGTTCTCTCTCCGGCAAATGAAGCGGGTCTGCAAGGTATTTTCGGCAATATTTTAAACCTTCCTCTGATTTGCGGATAATGTTTCCCATCTCTTTTTCCAGATGAAAAATATCCCACCGCACTGCTTCGTATTCCTTTGCCCCAAACGTATACGGCAGCTTTTCCAATATCCCGGTAAACGAAAATGTCTCCCGGCAATACTGCCCAACTGCTTCTGCTAACGTCATAAGCCTGGTCCCGTGAATCCGCGCGCCGCCTTCTGTCGCATCAATTACATCCATCTCCGGATGCCCATTTAAATAGGTCTCGTACCACTTCAAAAAGCGAATCCAGTCGCCGCGGGAACGAACCAGTCCGCCGTCAATCCCCTCTACCATCTCAATCCCGCTTTCCTCATTCAGAATATGGGACTGCTCTCCGCCGGCATGGGTAATCTCGCCGCTATACGCCAAATCCTGCCCCACTAAAATAATCCGGCTAAATCCAATCTTTTCTGCAATCACCAGAGCAGCCGTCGCCACAGACCCCCCGCCGTTGCAATTTAGCATTTCAACTCCATGCTCTTTATATAATGCCTTTAGAAAGATATCCCCATTGAACCAGATTTTTCTCCCCGTATGAAATCCGGTAATCTCGCAGTTCGAGCCTGCGTCACAAAAAAGCGGCACGTTACTGCACCCCTTCGCATCCGTAAAATAATGTGCCGGCTTAGCAGGGTCCACCGTTACCATGCAGTCATAAAAAATGCCTTTTTCCTCCAGATAGCGCACCGCCGTATCGACTGCCATAATAAACGCTTTCCCCTGTGCGTTTCGCAGCTCCTCTATATTTTTATCCAGAGATGGTCCTGCCGCAACCACAATGGCAGGAAACTCCTCCGGAAATGTTCCGGCTAACTCGTTTAAATGATTGCTCTCTTTAATATAGCGCATATTATAAAACGCATTTTTTAACACCTTCTGCGCAAAATATGCGTTTGTATTCCTACGAACCTTTGCCCAATCTACGACATAACGGATGACACTCCAAAACTTTTCATGCTGTGCCGGATATAGCTTATCATACCCCGGATGGCAGCATATAATCTGTGTCGGTATCGTTGACCAGCTGATATATTTCTCAATCTCACACTGATATCCCTGCCCGTCCAAAGAATCCACTACAAAATGAACTCTGCTGTCCAAAAGAATGTCTGCTATATCATACTCCGCAGCCACTCTGGAAAAAACCAGAAAATCCGGTTCCAGAAGAAGCAGCCTGCTGTTTTGGTCCAGTTTTGCCAGAAGCTCCCGGACAAACAGGCCGTTCCCAAATCCAAACATCATGACATTGATCTCCAGATTCTGAAAAGGATATTGGCTCACCCAGCGTCTGGCTTCCCTGGCCGGCTGATACGCACTGTTTAAGCGAACCGTTTTTCCGTCCTTTTCAACAACCGGTATCCGGGTTCCGTCTTTTGCCGCGGCAAACGTAACCTGCTGCTCCCCATTTTGCTGCTTCTGCTGCAGCGCCCGGGCAGCTTCCGGATAACGCGTCTCCAAAGCCTCCTGATTCTGTGCTAGAATTTCCATACTCTACACCATTTCCCATCTTATTTCATCTTTTATTTCATCTTTTACTTCATCTTTTATTTCATTTCTTTATTTCATTTCTTACTCCATCTCGCCCAGCAAGCCCTCGATATACTCCACAAAGTCATACTGCATAATGTCCGCAACCAATACCATATCTCTCTCTTCCAGCGCATTCATCGCTTCCACCAGAGCGCCTTTAATCTTTTCCTCATCTAATGAAAAGCCCTCATGAGACGTCTTATACTGAAAAAGCACATCAATCATAGTTGCCAGCTTTGCCAAAATACCGTCAAACTGCTGCAGTGCCTCTTCTGTTTTCTGCTGGTAAAACAACTCCACATTTTCCTGCAATTCGTTGATTGTCGCAACTACTAACTGTTTCTCCTGACCCATAACTCCATTCCTCTCCTTTTTTATAGATTCCCCGGCAGACTTATCGGCGCAGCGCCTGCCTGCCTCTTCGCAGTATTCCCTTTTATGGCAAAAAATAGGGTTGACCAATGGTCAACCCCATCCGCGAGAACATGTTTCTTAAATTACCGAAGCAATGTAAGCACGCCCTGTGTAGCCTGATTAGCCTGAGCCAGCATAGACTGACCTGCCTGCTGTAAGATAGATGCAGCAGAGTAGTTAACCATCTCATCAGCCATGTCAACGTCACGAATCTTGCTCTCAGAAGCCTGTAAGTTCTCAGACATGTTGTCAGCGTTTGCAATCGTATGATCCAGTCTGTTCTGAATAGCACCGAGTTTTGATCTCTGCAGTGAAACCACTGTGATTGCACTATTTACGATAGAAATCAAACCAGTGATATCAGAACCTGCACCTGTAGATACAACATTTGCAACAACAGTTACATCAACACCTAAGCTAGAAGCATCCATCGCATCGATATTGACCTGCATGGTCTGCAGTGAGTTTGCACCAACCTGAAGCAGTTTTTCAGTAAATGTACCATCCAACAGGTTCATTGTGTTGAACTGTGTCTGTGAAGCGATACGGTCGATCTCAGAAGTAAGAGCAGAAAGCTCAGCTGCGATAGCTACGCGGTCAGCTGTTACGTTCGTATCGTTGGATGCCTGAACAGTTAATTCTCTCATTCTCTGAAGAACTGAGTGAATCTCGCTTAATGCACCCTCAGCTGTCTGGATCAGGTTCTGTCCATCTTCTGCGTTAGAAGAAGCCTGATCTAAACCTCTGATCTGTCCACGCATCTTCTCACTGATGGAAAGTCCAGCAGCATCATCTGCTGCGCGGTTTACTCTGTAACCAGAAGATAACTTCTCTGTGCTGTCTGAAAGTTTGCCGTTTGTGATGCCCAACTGTCTGTTTGTGTTGAGCGCTGACATATTGTGTTGTACTATCATAGTAATTCCTCCTTGAAATTTCAGCGACATCCATGCCACTGGTGATAAATAATAGTTTCCCCTCCTCTGTTAACGTCCGTACACGATAAAGATTCGGAATATATCTTTACTCCCGATAGCCGGGAGACAGATAACCTGTGCAGCCCTTTTCACATACTGCAGAGTACCCTGTACCCTGTGCTGCCCTGTTACTGTTATGTAGGGAATCCTTTTTGGATTTCCTTTCTTACTGCGTTACAGTATATATATCGGTTCGTCTTTTTGAGCACTTAACCTTTTTTTGAAATATTTTTATTTAATATTTTTATTTTTTCTGGTCTAAAAAATAAGACTGCCATTCATGGTGCTGATTCGCCATATTCTGTCGGTAACAGGCAACCGTTTTGTTGTTCAGGTTAAACTTGCGGATCTCATTCCTTTTCTTTTTGGAAAAGGATTCAAAGGCTAATTTGTTCTTCTGCTCCAGCGCCTGAATCTGTACGCTGCAGTCCGTGATGGTGCGGATAAAATTCTGCATTTCCAGAATTTGCGGCCTGTACCGCCCCGCATCCTGCTGTAACGCATCACGCACCTTCCGGAAAACAGAATCAAAGCCGTTGTCCAAACGCTGCATTTTACGGATCAGAATCCCCTTCTGATTCAACAGGCTGTCAAACGCTTCTGTATCCAGCTCATCCTGTCCCAGCAGGTTCTGCTGCTGTTTGGTCAGCTTTAAAACCTCCTGCAGTGTTTCCCATTTTTTCCGCAGAGAATCCTGTAATGCAGAAAGATAAATTGCGATATCCTGCTCCATGATAACCCCTTTCTGTCTCAAACCCGAAAAGTACTAGCTAACATTGTTGATGCGCATAACCTCTTTCCAGGTATCCCGCATTGTCTTAATGTGCTTCAGCGCTTCTTTTAAAATCTCCTCATCCTTCTTCATGTTCGCTTCCACAAGCCGCCGGTAAATATAATCATATACCGTATCAAACTCCTGTGACACTGGATATTTCATATCCAATGTCACACGAAGCTCTACTATAATTTTCTGAACCTTTTGTATATAAGTATTTGTCTTTTCAATTTTTCCATCCTGCATAGCCTCCAATGCAATATTGGAAAACTTGACCGCTCCGTCGTACAGCATCAGTGTCAGCTTAGCCGGAGATGCCGTCTTAATTGCATTTTGCAGGTACATATCCGCTACGTTACTTAATTGCGCCATTGTTCAATATCCTCCCTGATCTTTTGAGTCAACGCATTATGAGCCAAGCAGGCTGGACAGGGCACTCTGCTGCGACTGCAGCGATGCCAGTGCTGTCTCCATCGCCGTAAACTGGGAATAATAACGATCTTCCAGATCATTCAGCTTTGTCGTCCAGTCTGAAATCTGATCTTCGTAATCCTCCAGCAGGTCATCCATCTCTTTATCATTGTAGAAGGTCAATGCACTGCTCAGTGTGGATGTCTGCATCTTCTTCTGCAGCGTCTCGTACAGATCTCCGGTAATCCCCGTAAGCACTTCCATCACCAGCTCTGGATCGGAATTTAACAGAGATTCCAGCACGTTATCATCATCTGCATAAACATCATCATCTTCATCACCCCAAATATGGAGAAGGCCTCCCTCCGCATAATCTGTCGAAGTAGAAATTCCCAGTGAAGAAAGCGAATAGGTTTTACCGTCAGAAGCCGTATAGGAACTTGACATCGTGTTTCGGAACGAAGAAATCAGGGAATTCAGCGTATCATCACGCCGAAGCAGGGAACTCTTAATCTTGTTTTCCCACTTCTCAATTTCATCGTCTGACATAGCTTCCTTTTCATCATCCGTTAAAACTTCATAATCACTTGCAGATGATGCGTCATAGTAATCATTCATCTCCTCCAGAATCGAATTGTATTCTGTCAGGAAGTCTTTGATTGTATCGTAAATAGCAGATGTATCCTTTGTAACAGAAATAGTAATCTCCGAACCTTCTGTCTCCCCAATGATGTTAAGCGTCAGACCATTAACCGTCAGGGAAGATGTACTGCTGGTCAGTGTGGCTCCATTGAATGTAATCGAAGCGTCACTCGCTGCAATGACAACCATGCCGCTGTCGTCATCCCCCTCTGCAACCGCCTTACCATCAACCGTATTTAGACCAAGGCCGCTCAGCCCGCCATCTACTGCTGTCAGATTCGACATAACGGAATTGTAACTTTGAGCCAATTCACTCATTGCCTCAACACGATCATCTGCGCTTTTCTGTAAAAAAGCATCTGCATCGCTATCTGAAACGCCATTCGTGACCGCATTTGAAATCTCATCACTGTTTTCTTTGATCTTTGCAGTAACCTGCGTTGTGACCAGTGAGGATACTTTGCTGGCAAGCTGCGTATCCGTCATTGCCTCAACCTTTTCCGTTGCCTCTTCCTCTGTCACACTGTCCGATACCATAGAGGCAATCAGCGCTGCCTTGCCGGCATCCGAAACGGTCGTGCAGTCCTCATCTGAAAAATATTCTGACTGAAGCTCGGAAGTATATTTTTGCTTGTAATATGCATTGACACCTGTCTTTGCAGCTGTAGCTGCATAGGACTCCAAGTCCTCTGCAACATCATCATAGGTCACCTCACCGGACTGCAGCTGGTCAAGAATCTTATCGACAGCCGCCTGATTAGTCGTTGAAAGGTAACTGTATCCAATCGAAGCTTTCAGGTCACTAACTGCCTGCTGCTGCTCATCTGTCAGTGAATTCAGCGTAATCGAAAAAGACTGGTCTTCGCCGCTGGTGGACGAACTGATGAAGAATCTCTGCTGTGATTCATCAAAAGAGGCAGTCAGACCCGCATTGGACAGGGTAGAAACAAAATTTGATATGGTGGTATCTTCTGTGATCAAAAGTGTTCTCGTGCCGCTTGCTGAGCTGACCGTTATCTGAGATCCTGCCGTAAAAGCCTGATTCCCATCTGCGTCCACAAGGTCGGTCAGTTTGGTGCTGGATGTCGCAGAAACGATGTTCCCATCCGAATCCTTAGCGCCTGATAAAATTCCGCTGGTTACATACTGCGCAGATGCAAGGGAATTTACCTTCACACGGTAGGTTCCCTCGGCTGCGCTGGAAGTAGCCGTAGCAGTTACCTTACTGCTGTCCGAGCTGGTCGCCGCTTTTGTCTTATAAGTTCCCTGCGTCTTGATTTTGTTCAGGGAATCCGTATAGAAATTATACAGCTTTGTATTTAAGCTGGCCCAAATTTCCTGCTTCCATTCAAGCTTTGTCTTTTTGTTTTCAATCTTTGTTTTCTTCATGGTCTGCGCGGACATTAATGCCGCTACGATCGAACCCGTGTCCAGTCCGGACGTTAACCCTGTCATCCTAATTGTTGACATATGCATTCCTCCTATCCTGACATCTATAGTTTCTGATCTATGACAATGCCTGCAATCTCCCAGAGCTTTTTCAGAACCTCCAAAGACCTTTCAGGCGGAACCTCACGAATCAGTTCATCCGTCTCTTCATCATAAATTTTAACGGTAATTCGTTTGGTATCTTCATCATAAGCATATGCACAGCGCGTCCTCGACATCTGTGCATTCACGCTTGCAATCGCAGCATCTATCGAGCTTTTCGACGGCTGCTTTTCGATGCCATACTGTGAATCCTGTTCCCCATTTTCCGTTTCCGCACCGGTATCCCCGGTCCGCAGCTCTGCCTCGATCTTTGCAGCCGCACTGCTCACTGCGGCAGAAACCTTTGCTGACGCCTCCTGCGTGCTGACTTTTTCATAATCGCTGCTCACTGCATTCATATACGAATCCATTGCCATATCGCCACCTCCATGTGTGATTATAAATCTGATCCTTTTTCTATCCTTATCCTCATACCGCGCCTGTAGATTTCCTCAGCCCTGAGGATTCTCTATATCATATATCGGCAAAGCAAAAAAAATCTTTACTGCTTTCCGCCAAATATATCGCGAATCTTTGCTACGTCAACCTCCTGCCCGGCACTCTTATTTTCTTCCTGAATCTGCGCGTAAATCTCTTTGCGGTAGATCGGAACCGATTTTGGTGCGCTGATGCCAATTTTGACTTGATCTCCCTTTATTTCCAGTAATGTGATTTCTATATCATTTCCAATCATGATAGACTGGTTGGTTTTTCTTGCTAATGCTAACATCGTTTCCTCCATTCATTTGCTATCTGGAAAATGAACCAGATTATTTACACAAGGGTTATCGATACACTGTACTGGTATAGCGTATCGATACAAAACCTAATTTTGTTGTACTATTCAGACAATAAAGGATGCCTGATTTCATATTCCTCGTTTTCCGCAATAATCTGCATGGCCTGTCGGTTTGCCGTGTTAATGATCAGCGGGGCTTTCATGTTTACAGATGCCTTTTTTACATCCTCCGGCACAGTTGCGATCAAAAAGATAACCAGGTCGTCTGCTTCAAATGCACCAAGCGGTTCTAAAAGATCATCATCCACCACCGGGTTATATTCCTCCATAATGCGGAACGGATTGACAATCGGCAGTGCGAGCCCTTTTTCTGTCACACACTGCAGCCACGAAAATAACGGTTCGCTTTCCTCTACATCATAGAGAATCGTATAATCCTTGTATTCATCAAATCCCGGAATTCCCTGTTCAAAATGTATGATTTTTTCCTGTTCAATTTCAATTTCCCCAAAATATCTTGTGTCTATCTTTACCATTTTGTTCCTTTCCTTTCATTATTGAAAATGCTGATGCATGTATTCCCGAAAGAGGCCCATACATCAGCGTTTTTTCGCTTTGAAAAATTGATAATTATATATAATTTTATAATTATATATAATTTTTATATACAGTTTTTATATATAATTCAGCAGTGATAAACCTAAAATTTTCGATGTCGCTAAAAGGGACGCCTGATACAGATTATCCGCCTGTGTCAGATTAATATAAGCATCCGTCAAATCAACACCCTCTGTATCAGACAGCTTTTCTTCTGTGTTCAGCTGCTGATCCAGCAGCTTGTCATAGGTCAGCTCCAAACGTTTATAACGGGCGCCCAAATCTGCTGTCGCAACGTTAATCGTTTCCTGTACCTCATCCACCATAGTCAGACCCATGCCAAACGCTTCCGTCATGGCAGAGGTTCGGAGCTTTTGCTCCTCCTCAAGCATATCCTTTAGTTTATTATACGCTTCCAGCTCATCTTCATCCGTTGTATTGGAAATCAATGTCTCTACATCTTCGATCTGCGCCTCAAGCTGATCCATGGCAAGGATTGTCTCTTCAATATAATCGATTACTCTGTATATATCTGTGCTGATAACATCCTTCGCCTGAAGATTTACCTGAGAGAGCTGATTGAAATTCACCTCATAGCTGATATCCTGGCCGCTCGGATCTTCATACTCGGTCACAGCCTTTGAAACCGTGTTGTATTTTGTGCATTCAAAATACATTTCCGGACGGATATCATTTTTATCAAATTCCTTTTTGGTGTACTGGACGGAGATAGTTGAACCGTTTTCGATCATTTTGGCATACGTGTCACTCGAAAAAATAACTTCTCCGGTATCATAGATATAGACGGCGTCTACACCCAGCGTATCCGGATCGTATGCGTCTGCATCGTCCGAACTCAGCGTGGAAACATTCAGCGTTTCTGAACTCCCGTCAGCCAGCGTTATCTGAATGCTGACTGCCTCGCCAGAACTGCTTCCGTCCTGAATGGCTGTGTCGGAACAATTCGAGTAAGCCAGCTGCAGATGATACGCTGTAATCTGTTCCGCCGGATTTTCCGCATAGTCATCCACCGTCAGCCCATCCGCATATCTTGCACCCGCTTTTACATATGAAATCTTATTGATGCTGTCGGTAGAAAAATTTTCCAGAATTTCGTATTCCAGTCCATCCTCATCCTCCGGGAAAACAAGCGAGGTGTCTGTCCGGTATCCCGTAAACACATATCTTCCCGCATAATCTGTATTGGCTTCTTCCTGAAATATTGCTTCTGCATATTCTTTCAAGACAGACAAAACAGATGTGCGCTCTTCCATTCCCAAATAGTCATTTGCACCCTGGTTTAAATAGCCTTTCATGTAGGTCAGGATATTTCCAATGTTATCTAATGCCGTCTCTGTTGTATCCATCCAGTCCATTGCATCCTGCACATTTTTTTCCACGTACTGGTTGATTTTGCTGTATGTTGTCCGCAGCTGCAGTGAGCGGATGGCCACGGTAGGGTCATCCGACGGACGCAGAATTTTCTTCTGGGTCGTATACTGATTCTGCGCGGTCAGGAGATTATTTTTCGCACTTGCAATATGCGACTGGGAACTATTTGCAATCATTGAATTTGTAACTCGCATCGCTTACCTCCATTCTTGTGCCTATACTGCAGTATCATTGATTAATTTATCCAAAACTTCATTCATGATCGAAAGTACCTTGTACTGGTATGTCAGGAGATTCTGACAGATTACCAGATTCTGCGCTTCTTCATCCTCATCCACACCGGAAACAGATAACCTTCTGTTTTCAACGGAGTCCCTTAAATTCTCCGCATTTTCACTGGATGTCTCAATTTTTTTGCCATCCACTCCGGCTGTCGAAATCATTACCTGCAGGAACGAAGTCGGCGTTCCCTGACGGAACATGGTCGTATCACTGGACAAATCCGACATTTTTAAAAGATTTTCATTGTTGGCAACCTCATCCGGGGCAGATGCACACGCAAGAAGCGACCCATCCTTTAAAATAGTCTGGTCAACGGATGCGTTTAACGCCGTCATGCTGTAATAGGATGTGTAGATATAACCGTCAGCCGCTGCGTCTGACAAAGCAGACGAAATCGTGTACGGCTGCTCAATATCAGTAAAGCGCATCTCTGTGCCGGAGACATCATCTGTCGCAATAAATACCTGTTCTCCCAGATCACCGTTCAGGTCGTATCCCTCTGTCTGAATCTGATTGAAATAATAAGAAAACGTACGGACAAATTCGTTTAACTGTGACATATAATACGGAATGCCGCGGTAGTCTACCTCATCGCCAATGGTCGCCGTCTTATCTGTCATATCAATGTCCAGCTCTCTGTCTAAATAAAACGTATATGTGTAGGTTCCGTCCTCATCCACCGTCAGCTCGAAATAATCATATGTATACTCTGCATTGCCGACTGTAATCACACCATCCGTCTCCGGAATATCTAATTTAAAGAGGGATGTGCTGACTTCACTGTCTCCCTGTATCGTTATGGTCGTACTGCCCTTAGCCCCATCTGTCACCGTGCCGCTAAAATACTCACCGTTATTGCCGTCGCGGATTTCAATCAGACCCTGCAGCTTGCCGCCAAGCTCGGAATCATACATGTCAAAATCTGCCCCGTTGCTCCAGCGCAGTGTGTAAAGATTGGAATAATCGTTCTGCGCATTGGTAGTTCCCGTCGTCTCATAGATCAGTGTATTCGTCTCATATGTGTCAACCAGCACCGTGCCTCCTATGCTGACGATATACTGGTTCAGCCCATTGCCATCGGCAGGCTCCTTTTCTGTCACCTCGACATTGACCAGCTCTGACAGGCTGTCAATAATTGCAGCGCGCTGGTCCCTCAGATCATTTGCCGTTGTGCCGAATACTTCCAGATTGTTAATCTGCTTGGTCAGGGAAGCAATCTCCTTTGCATATGCATTAATCAGATCAACAGTATCTGCAATTTCCGTATTTGCATCCTCCTGAAGCTGTAAAAGATTGTTGGCTGCTTCATTGATCGACTGCATCAGCGTCTCGGCATAAGAAACCACCTGCATGCGCTTTGTCGTATCTGTCGCATCCGTTGTCAAATCAGAAATCGTTGTAAAAAACTCATCAATCGCATTGGTAATTCCGCCGCTGTCAGAATCATCCACCCAGAGATAATCCTGGATAGAATCCATATAATATTGCATGGTGCTGTACATGCCGTAATCCGAATTGCTGGCACGGTATTTCTCATCCAGATAGATATCTCTTGTGCTTTCTATGCCTGTTACCACAACGCCTGCCCCCTGCACGCCATAAGAGGTTCCCAGGGAAAGGCCTTCGCCGGCAGTCTGTGTAACCGTCTGTTTACTGTAGCCTGTCGTCTGCACATTTGCAATATTATGTGCCGTTGTATTTAATGCCGCATTATATGCATTCATGCCGGATGCCGCAATCGTAAGTCCCCAAAATGTTGAAGCCATATCATTCCCTCCTGTCTGTTATCCAAGCCGTTCAATCAGATGCTCCAGCATGGCATCTACGGTTGTAATATATCTCGAAGCCGCATTGTAAGCATGCTGGTACATGAGCAGATTGATCATATCTTCTTCTGTAGATACACCTGAAATCTGCTGCCGTTTGTCCTCTACGCCTTCCACCAGCGTTGTCTGTGTATCGACCATACTGTCCCAGGTCATGCCCTGCACGGCAAGCGCACCAATCATTGCCGTGTAAAAATCGTTGACATTGTATGTGGACAGGGTATTCGGGTCTAACACAAGGTCCTCTGTATTCCAGGAATCCAGAATATTCTGAAAAACATCATAGTCATATTCATCTGTCCTTCCCGCTGCCGAATTTGCCTTGACCGGAAGGTAAGAATAATTCCCCTGAACCGTCTGGTTAATTTCCAGATTCTGCAGTGTATACAATGTGCTGGTATCAGATGGATCCTCTTCATTGTATACGTATAATTTATAGGTGCCGTCTCCCAAATCCTGTGTAACAGCAATCGGATTGCCATCCTCATCAAGCACCTGATTGCCATCTTCGTCTGTCTGGTAAACCGGATAATCCAGAATATATGTTGTATAGCGTTCCTGTGAACTCCGGGAAATTACCTCTGTCCCAATGGTGGCATCATCATCTGTTCCAACCGGACAATTTGTGGCATCAAGAACCTTAACCATGCCGGTAATCTCGTTGCCATCTGCATCCTGAATGCCCAGACCGGATAAATTGGTTGAAACATTCGGTGCAAACGCATCATTGATTGCTGTAACAATTTTATTGATCAACAGGTCAAACTGTGCCTCTATGTTCTGCAGCAGGCAGCTGCCTGTGGTATTGTTATATTCATCCAGCTCATCCTTTGTCGGATCAGTCGGAATGTCTGTATAATATCCGTAATTGTTTCCTCTCGCCACCAAAATACCAAGCAGCGATCCCATGTCAGTATCGTCCTCATACGAATATGCTTTGTCAAGGTTGTAAACCTCGCCGTATCCGCTGTCCGCCCATTTGACGGTATACAGCGGCGAAGTCGCCGTCACAACAAGATTTCCATTCTCATCATATTCTTCATACTGAATCTTTTCACAGGTCATATGATAGCTGGTAGAATCCTCTACCAGAGGAGCATTATTGATTCGGATGGTTACCTGGCTGTTGCTTTCGTAATACTCAAAATCCGTGTACGTTGCCAGCTCATCCATCAAAAGGTTTCTGGCATCCCGCAGATCATTTGCGTTTTCAACACCGGACGCCTCAATCTTTGCAATCTGCACATTCAGGTCTGCTATCTGATCTGCTATCGAGTTGATCGCTTCTACCTGTGAGACGATCTGTGTGTTCAGGTTTACCTGATAATCCTTTAATGCCGTATAGACATTTTGCGCCTGCTCCAAAAAGGCTTCCACCTGTGCGATAAACAATTCCCTGTTTGTAATGCTCTCCGGATTGGTAGAAAGCTCCTGTACTGTATCCCACAGCTCACTCAGCGCATCATTAAATTCAACGCCTTCCATCTCGCCGAAAATGTCTTCCACTTCTTCTTCCGTTGCCTGCAAAACTTCGTAAAAGCTGAGGCGGCTGGTCTCAACGCGGTACTCTTTATCCAAAAACTGATCCCGTATCTGGCGGATCAGCGCAACCGATGTACCGGAGCCGACCTGCAATGTGCTGGTCGATGTGACTTTATAGGTCTGGTAATAAGTGTCTGTGCTGATATTCTGCTGTCTGGTATATCCCTCAGTCGCTGTATTTGCCAGATTGTGCGCCGATGTGTTAATCCCGGACTGCGCTGCCTGTAAACCAGACACACCGGCATTAAAACTTGTCAATAAACTGCTCATATTGCACCTCTTTTCTATTCTGCTGTCTGCTTTGCTTTACTGTCTGTTTCGCTTCACTGTCTGCTCTGTTTTTTCTGCTCAGCTTTGCTGTTTCTGTCCTTTTCTGCTCTGCTTTTTTTCTGCTATTCTCTGCAGCACTGCTTTTTATACATAAAAAGACACGGTATATCACGAAAAGGATATCCGGAAACCGGTGATGCCGGTTTCCGATAATTACTGTTTTGCATCAAATGCGCCGGCGCTGTAACCTGTGTCGTAGCTGGTTGAGGCATTTTTATTGTAATTATTTACCCCTGGTGACATCCGTGTACTCTGAATAAAATTCATGTTGAACTCTATCATTTCAAGGGAATTTTCTATTAAATTTTTATTTTTAACATTTATTTCTACAAGCTGTTTCATAACTGTTTTCAGCGAATCGTGAAGCGCCGCCAGCTTCTTTCTCTCTTCGGGCTGTTTTTCCATCAGCGCCGCCAGAGTTCCAAGATCCAGCGTGTCGGCGTCTTTATTCAGGACAACAGCGATATTTGCGATCACTTCCTCCCTCTTTTTTCCTAAAAGGTTCGCCTGATCAATCAGCTGCTGTTCCTGCATGGTCACTTCTTCCAATTCGCTTAAGTTGTCCCGGACCAGAATCCCTGTTTTCTTTTCCGATACCGGAATCAGCTTTTCATAAATCTCACGCTCTTTTTCAAGCGTGTCGATAAGCTCTTCCATTAAACTGGCCAATGCATAACCTCATTTCTTATAATTGAATATCAAAACATCTGCTCACAATTTTTTCTGCAATCTCCTGTGAGGAAACATTATATGTGCCGGAAGCTAATGCTTCTTTATAATACGCAACCTTGTCTTCCCTGACATCTGCCGCTTCGCTGACTGCTTTTTTCGCCACCTGATAATCCCTGGCAGATTGAGAGATCTCATAAGCATCCTGTTTCTTTACATCATCTGCCTTGCCAACCTTTTTTGCACTGCTCGGCTGATATACCTGGCTAACATGATTCAATGCATCTACTCTCATTTTAATCACCACCTATAAATATTCTTTAACATTTTCATTATATGTATCGGTGAAATTTGGGAATACTTTAGCCCTGCCCGGAATTTTTTGCAGAAGAAAAACCGGAACATCGTTCCGGTTTCCCTGCTTTCATACTGTTTCTTACTGTTTTACGTTTCCTATTTTTTACTTTTTTTCACTGTTTTTTACTGTTTTACTTTTTCTATTTTTCTTACTGTTTTTTAATATTTCATATCTTTCAGAATGTCCGAAAAATCAAAAGTCGCGAAGTAATCTTTTGGTGTCTCGGCGCGCCTGATCAGCTGTACGCTGCCATCTTCTTTTAACAGAAGCTCCGCAGATTTTAACCTGCCGTTGTAGTTATAACCCATTGCGAAGCCATGTGCGCCGGTGTCGTGAATAAAAAGATAGTCTCCCTTCTCAATCTGAGGCAGCATTCTGTCTACTGCAAATTTATCGTTATTCTCACAGAGCGAACCGGTAACATCGTATTTGTGGTCACACGGTTCGTTTTCCTTCCCCAGCACCGTAATATGATGGTACGCACCGTACATGGCCGGGCGCATCAGATTGACTGCACACGCGTCCACACCGATATACTCTTTATGAATATGCTTTTCATGGATTGCCTTTGTCACAAGACCGCCGTACGGCGCCAGCATGAAACGTCCCAGCTCTGTAAATATAGACACATCCCCCAGTCCCGCAGGAACCATGACCGCTTCAAACTGCTTCCTCACACCGTCGCCGATTACCGCAATGTCATTTGGTTCTCTGTCCGGTGTATACGGCACTCCCACGCCGCCAGACAGATTAATAAATGCAATGTCTGCACCGGTTGCCTCTTTTACCTCGACTGCCAGCGCAAATAAAATCCCGGCAAGGGTTGGATAATATTCGTTCGTCACAGTGTTGCTCGCAAGAAATGCGTGAATCCCAAAACGCTTTACGCCCAATTCCTTTAATCTGTTAAAAGCTTCGATCAGCTGTTCTTTCGTCATGCCGTACTTTGCATCGCCCGGATTGTCCATGATTTCCGTTCCCATCTGGAACACGCCGCCCGGGTTAAAACGGCAGCAAACCGTCTCCGGAATCTCTGTCTCAGCCCTTAAGCAATCAATATGGGTAATATCATCCAGATTAATATAAGCCCCCATCTCGTTTGCCATCCGAAATTCTCCTTCCGGCGTGTCATTGGAGGAAAACATGATATCGCTCCCTGAAAATCCGCATGCATCCGACAGCATCAGCTCTGTCGCAGAGGAGCAGTCTACGCCGCAGCCCTCCTCCTGCAGTATCTTCAAAATATACGGATTCGGCGTTGCCTTAACTGCAAAATATTCCTTATAGCCCTTGTTCCATGAAAAAGCCTGTTTCAGCTTCCGGGCATTCTCGCGAATCGCCTTTTCATCATAAATATGAAACGGCGTTGGGTATGTCTCTGCTATCTTTTCAATCTGTTCTTTCGTCACAAACGGTATCTTTTTCATTTACGTCAATTCCTTTCTGCTTTATCTTATCGCATCACACCTGCTTTGCTTTGCACTCCCTGATTCTATCATCATTTAGCCCCCATTTCAATATTAGAATTTGCATTCTTTTTTTTCTTTGTGTTATAATCGTTACTATTCATAATTCATCTGAATTTACTGACAGAATCACCGCGCTTGTACGCGTTGCTTGCACAAATATTGCTTTATGCGCAAAAAATGCGCAGAAATGAGGAAAACATGAGTGAATATACAGGAAAAGAAATTGTCGTTTTAGAAGGCCTGGAGGCTGTCCGAAAGCGTCCCGGCATGTATATCGGTTCAACCGGCTCAAGAGGGCTTCACCATCTGATCTGGGAAATTCTGGACAACAGTATTGATGAGCATCTTGCCGGCTTTTGCGATGAGATCAGCATTACCGTCCAGAAAGACGGCGGCATCTGTATTGAGGATAACGGCCGAGGTGTTCCGGTGGACATCCATCCGACCAAAAAAATCCCAACTGTGCGCGTAGTATACACAATCCTTCATGCGGGTGGGAAATTTACCGGCAGCGCCTATAAGGTTTCCGGCGGCCTGCACGGTGTCGGATCTTCTGTTGTCAATGCACTCTCGCGCAAAATGATCGTAGAGGTGCGCAAAGGAGGGCATATATACCGGGATGAATATGAAAATGGAGGGCATCCGGTAACGCCACTTGAAAACGGCCTTTTGCCATCGGTTGGAAAATGCGCCAAAAGTGCGACCGGAACCAAAGTAATCTTCTATCCAGATCCCGAAATTTTTGAGACGGTAAACTTTAAGGCCGATATCATCAAAAAGAAGCTGAAAGAAATCGCTTTTTTAAATAAAAATTTAAAGCTCAATTACAAAAATGAATGGGATCAGCAGGAACTTGTCTATATGGAAGAATTCGGCATCCAGAGCTTTGTTCGCTATATTAACCGCGATGCGGCCGTCCTGCATGATGAGCCTATTTATATTGAAGGAAAAAGCGGCGACATTGAAGTCGAAATTGCGTTCCAGTATACAACCAATTTTACAGAACAGATCAATCCATACTGCAACCGGATCAATGTCGTGGACGGCGGCACACTGGTCACCGGCTTTAAGACGGCGCTGACGCGTGTTATGAACCAGTACGCCAGAGAGCTTGGCGTGTTAAAAGACAAGGATGAAAATTTTGACGGAAAAGATATCCGCAACGGCCTTGTCGCTATTATATCCATTAAGCACCCAGACCCACAGTTTGAAGGACAGACAAAAACGAAGCTGGGAAACACCGATGCAAAGAGCGCGGTCGATGATGTCTTTAGCGCGGAGGTGCAGCGCTATCTCGACAAAAATATTGATACCTTAAAGAAAATACTGGACAACTCTATGAAATCCTACCATGCGCGAAAAGCGGGCGACCGGGCCAGAAATGCAGTCCTAAAGCAGTTAAATGACGTCGATACAAAAAGCAAGCTTGCCGCCTGTACCTCGAAAAAGCCAGAGGAATGCGAGGTTTATATTGTAGAGGGAGACTCTGCAGGCGGCACGGTAAAAACAGCGCGGAACAGAAAAACGCAGGCCGTTTTGCCACTGCGCGGCAAGATATTAAATGTAGAAAAGGCATCCCTTGAAAAAATTCTCCAGAACAATGAGATCAAGTCTATGATTGCATCCTTTGGCTGCGGAATCGGCGATGATTTTGACATTTCGAAACTGCGCTATGACAAAATCATTATTCTGACCGATGCGGATGTAGACGGCGCTCATATCAGCACGCTGCTTCTGACCTTTTTCTACCGGTTTATGCCGGAGCTGATCTACGAAGGAAAAATTTACCGCGGCCTCCCGCCGCTTTACAAGGTAGACTATGAAAAACGAAACGGTGCAAAGCCCGATGAAACGGAAAAGCAAAAGGCGGCGCCGAAAAAAAAGAAACGGGGTAAGAAAATATATTCGGAATATGTTTTTAATGATTTTGAACTGGAAAAATTCCGCAAAAATAAAAACAATAAAATCATTAGCATCCAACGTTACAAAGGTCTTGGAGAAATGGACGCAGAGCAGCTCTGGGAGACGACACTGGATCCGGAGAGCCGTATTCTCGCACAGGTTTCCATCAGCGATACGGTTGAGGCTGACGATATTACAACAACACTGATGAGCAGCAACGTTCCTCCAAGACGGCAGTTTATAATGGAAGAAGCAAAATATGCCACTTTGGATATTTAAAACAGGAAGAGAAGAAGCAAAATATGCTGCTTTTGATATTTTAAAACAGAAAAAAAAGAAGCAGAATATGCTGCTTTTGATATTTAGAATAAGAAGAAATGAGGAGTACTATGACCACAAAGGACCAGTCTGTAATACAAATAGATTTTTCGGACGAAATGAAAACTTCATACCGTGATTATGCTGTCAGCGTAATCATTTCCCGTGCCCTCCCTGACGTGAGAGACGGTTTGAAGCCGGTACAGAGGCGCATTCTCTATGCCATGACGGAGCTTGGGCTTTCGCCTGACAAGCCGCACAGAAAAAGCGCACGTATTGTCGGCGACACAATGGGTAAATACCACCCGCACGGCGACAGCTCGATTTACGATGCACTTGTGCATATGACCGAAGATTTTTCACTTTCCCTTCCATTGGTGGACGGGCATGGCAACTTCGGCTCGATCGACGGAGACAGCGCTGCGGCAATGCGTTACACCGAAGCAAGGCTTTCGAAAGGCGCTATGGCCCTTTTGGAAAACCTGGACAAGGGGCTGGTGCCGTTTGGCCCCAATTTTGACGAGAGCGAAAAAGAACCTCTCGTGCTGCCGGCTACCCTTCCCAACCTTTTGATCAACGGAACCACCGGCATTGCCGTTGGAATGGCAACAAACATTCCGCCGCATAATACCTCCGAGGTGATTGACGGAGTGATCGCCTATATTAAAAATCCTGAAATTTCTACCAAGGGGCTGATGAAATATATCAAAGGCCCGGATTTTCCAACCGGGGCAATGATTACCAATGCCGATGATATCCTGTCGATCTATGAGACAGGCGAGGGAAAGCTGACCCTGCGCGCAAAAGCAGTGATTGAGGACAGCGATTATGGCAGGAAAAATATTGTAATCACGGAAATCCCGTATACGGTCGCCGGAAATAAGACCAAGCTTTTAGAAAACCTGGTGGCTCTTTCCAAAGAAAAGGTATTTGATGAGATTTATGACGTCCGGGACGAATCCTCAAAAGAGGGCATCCGCCTGATTGTCGAAGTCAAAAAAGACCGGAATATTGACAATTTACTCAACGGCCTTTACAAAAAGACAGCCATGGAAGATACCTACAGCGTTAATATGCTTGCTGTCAAGGATAATCAGCCAATCACCTTTAACTTAAAAAGCCTGATTCAGGAGTTTCTGGCGTTTCAGGAAGAGCTTTACACCAAAGAGTACGAACACCTTCTCGCCAAAGCAAATGACCGCTTAGAGATTGTGGAGGGGCTGATTAAAGCAACCGATGTCATTGACCTGATCATCGAAATCCTGCGCGGCAGCAATTCTGTCCGGCAGGCGAAAAACTGCCTGATTCACGGTGACATTACAGATATTTCCTTTAAATCCAAAAAATCCGAAAAAGAAGCTGCGACGCTTTGTTTTACAGAACGCCAGGCAGACGCAATCCTTGCCATGCCGCTTAGCAAGCTGATCGGGCTGGAATTGCTTAAGCTGCATCAGGAAAACAATGCGCTGATCAGCAGCATCACAGAATATACAACCATCTTAAACGACGTTGACGAGCTGCACAAAATTATTATTGCACGCCTGCGGGCATACAAAAAGGAATTTGGCAGGGAGCGCCGCACATCTCTGGAGAATATTACAAAAGAAAAATACATCAAAGAGATTAAGGAAGAGGAACTGTATCTTTTGATCGACCGCTTTGGCTATGTGAAATCTTTAGATCAGGCAAGCTTTTCCCGCTTGTCGGAAGAAACGCTTTCGGATTATACGCATATTATTCCGATTAAAAATACAGACCAGCTCTGCATCTTTACCGAAGAGGGCAGCATGTATAAAGTAAAAGCAATGAATATTCCAAAGGGACGAATCCGTGATAAGGGCGTACTGATTCAAACACTTTGCCGGGCAGGCAAGGAAAATATCCTGCTGTATATCTCTGCAGAAAGCCTGGCAGAATCCCTCCTTTTCTTTGCGACGCAGAAGGGCTTTGTCAAGCAGGTATCCGGCATAGAATTTGAGACAACACGCTTTTCTGTCTCGTCAACAAAATTGGATGAGGACGACCGGATCGCCGGCATTACTGCACTCAGCGTAGAAGATATTCTTGCCGGAAACCGAAAGGTTATCCTGATTACGAAAAAGGGGCTTTCGCTGGGTTATCCGTTTGCGGAAGTCAGCGAATTAAAAAAGACAAGCCGCGGCGTAAAGGGCATTACTCTGGATGATGGCGATCAGGTACAATACGCTGCCGTTGTCACGCCGGATATGGAAGAAATTACTTTCGAGCAGAGAAAATATAATCCAAAGAAAATCAAAAGCCAGAAACGTGCTGCAAAAGCAAGGAAAGCACAGATAAAAATAAACGAAACGTAATAGAATACAGAAGCTATACGTGAACACAGCCGTCTGCTCTGGCAGGCGGCTGTGTTTGTTGTTTTATATTTTATTTTTGTGTCTCGTTTCTGTGTTTGATCTTGTGTTTTATCTTGTGTTTGATCTTTGCGTTTGATCTTGCGTTTGATCTTGTGTTTTATTTTGTGTTTGATCTTGTGTTTTATTT
>JAJQGL010000083.1 GCA_021200535.1 Clostridiaceae bacterium
TTTTTATGCTAGTATATTGCTTTAATAATACTACAAATCAGATGGTAGAAGAGGGAAGCGAGAATTATGAGGAAATTGATAATTAACGGAATCAAATATTATTTATATAACTTGATTAGATCAATTTTCGGTTTGTTCTTTTTTGCTCGTATAAAACCAAATCGAATTTTGTTTATGAGTTATACGGGGAAACAATATTCCTGCAACCCTAGAGCAATTACAGAAAAACTCTTGAGCGGCGACAGCGGATATGAACTTATTTGGGTTATGGACGACAATAGTATAACGGTGCCTTGCAGATGTGTAAGGTCTAGAACATTAAAGTTTTACTGGTATCATCTGACATCCAAATATATAATTACAAATGGAGTTGTTTTTAAGGAAGTGCCAATCAGAAAAAGCCAACTCTTAATTAATACCTGGCATGGAGGCGGTGCATATAAGAGAGTTGTATATGACAATCCTTCGATTAAGCGTGATAGATATGAAAGAAAGCTAATGAAAAATCCAGATGAACAAAGAACCGTATATTTGTCTAGTTGTTCGATGGCAAGTCAATATGTAATAAAAAGTGGTCTTGGGCATCATGGTGCAATTTTAGAGATTGGCTCTCCACGCAATGATAAAATTATAAAGAAAGATAATTTGTACCAAGTTAAAGAGCTGGTATATAAATATTATAAAATAGATTCTACTGTAAAGCTTTTATTATATGCTCCTACTTTCCGTGATTCTCTGAACACTGATTTATACAATTTGGATTTCAACAGAATTTGCAATGCTTTATCCAAACGTTTTGGTGGTCAGTGGGTCGTGATGGTTCGTATGCATCAGCTAATTTCAGCTAAAACCGAGCAGGAAAACGTAATAAATGCTAGTATGTATCCAGATATGCAGGATCTTCTTATTGCAGCAGATGCATTTATTACTGATTATTCAAGTTCTATTTGGGATTATTCATTTACATATAAGCCGGGATTTTTATATGCTCCTGACTTAAGTCAATATATGGGCGAAAGAAACTTTTACATAGATATTGCAGATTGGCCGTTTATTTTTGCCGAGTCAGTTGATGATTTATGTAAAAATATACTAAGTTATAACGAAATAGACGCAGATAATAGAATTCGCAATCACCACAAAGTTATGGGAAGCTTTGAGACTGGAACAGCTACGGAAGGTCTTGTTGCATACTGGAAGGAAATGGAGAATGAAGAATAAAAACGTAAAGTTAAATTATATATACAATGTATTTTACCAAATACTAGCTTCTATCTTACCGCTTATTACATCCCCTTATATAGCAAGAACAATAGGTGCTGAGGGACTGGGTATTTATTCATATGCGTACTCCATAGCACATTATTTTGCCATATTTATTCTGTTGGGCCTCAGTAATTACGGAAATAGAGAGATAGCATCAGTTAGAGAAGATAAGGAAAAGCTGTCGAGAACTTTTTGGGAAATATATTTTATGCAAGCATCCATAGCAATTATCATTATAATTGCGTATACATCATACTTGATGATATTTCAACCATCAGATTTTTTGGTTGGAGCACTTATGATGTTTTATATTGTTAGTGTAGCGTTTGATATCAATTGGTTCTTCTATGGGATGGAATTATTTAAATATACTGTCATAAGGAACTCTATAATCAAAGTTTTAACGGTTATTTTAATATTTATTTTCGTAAAAGGGCCAGATGACACTTGGAAATACACATTAATAATGGTTGCCGGTTTTTTGATTTCTCAGTTAGCATTATGGCCTTATTTAAGAAAATATGTTTGGTTTAGACTCCCTAAGATAAATGCTATTTTTAAGCATTTGAAACCTAATATTGTTCTATTTATACCAGTCGTTGCAATTAATATCTATAAATATATGGATAAAATTATGCTTGGGGCGTTAATAAATAAAACCCAAGTAGGGTATTACGAGAATGCTGAAAAAGTTATTCTCATACCAATGGGCTTTATTACTGCCTTCGGAAATGTGATGCTACCTAAAATGTCTAATTTGTATGCGTCAGGAAAACAGAGTGAGGGAAACTCATACATTGATACTTCTTTTAGGTTTATCACTGCATTAACACTGGCTATGGCATTTGGCCTTGCTAGTGTTGCTACAAAATTTTCTATATTATTTTGGGGCGAATCTTTTGAGGTATGTGGTTCCATTATTTCGGTTTTGGCAATTTCTATGATTTTTATATCTTGGCCAAATGTGATTCGAACACAATATTTGATACCTACCCATCAAGAAAAGCATTACATAATTTCGGTTGTAATTGGGGCAGTGGTGAATTTTATAGTAAACTATATGCTCATTTATAAATATGAAGCAATCGGTACAGCAATTGGTACAGTTTTTGCTGAATTAAGTGTGTGTATTTATCAATGCTGGGTAGTTAGAAAGCCTTTGAAAATTGCTAAAGTATTGAGAACCAATCTTCCTTATTTGATTCCTGGGACAGTAATGTTTTTAATTGTTTCATACATTTCTTCAACGCAAAAGATAGGAATTATTCAGCTTTTAACTGAAATTTGTATCGGAGGAGTAATATATGTTTCGATAGTGGCTTTAGATGAAATAATATTTAAAAGGCAATTCTTTGTAAAGTACGTAAGGAAATATTTAAAATTAAAATGATGTGGAGGATTCTATGATTACAAATAAATTATATTATGAGGATGTTTCTCTTGTTGCCAATATGGATCTCCCTTGGGAAAAACTCTCAAATGCTTCTATTATGATTACAGGAGCAAGTGGTTTGATTGGTAGTTTCATGGTAGATGTTTTAATGTTAAAAAATATTAACGAGAGTTTTGGATGTAAAGTGTTTGCTGTAGGTCGTAATCAGAAAAAAGCTTATGAGATTTTCCATGATTATTTGGATAATAGTTTGTTTGAGTTTATTAAACATGATATTAATTATCCTTTACATATGGATTTTTCAGATTCCGTTGATTATGTGCTGCATCTTGCAAGTAATACGCATCCACTTGCCTACGCTACCGATCCAATTGGAACCATTACAGCTAATATAATTGGAACAAATAATTTACTGCAATTTGCCTCAGAACATAACACAAGACGTTTTGCTTTCGCATCTTCAAATGAGATATATGGAGAAAATCGCGGTGACGTGGAATTTTTTTCCGAGGATTACTGTGGATACATAAATTCCAATACAATGCGAGCAGGCTATCCCGAAAGCAAACGTTGCGGAGAAGCACTTTGTCAGGCCTATCTAAAACAAAAAGGATTAGAAATAGTTATACCTCGATTGACTCGCTCTTATGGTCCTACAATGTTAATGACGGATACAAAAGCAATTTCACAATTTATTAGAAAAGCGATTGATGGCGAAGATATTATCTTGAAAAGCGCAGGTAATCAGTACTACTCGTATACATATGTTTCTGATGCTGTTTCAGGCTTACTGACCGCTCTATTAAAAGGCGTTAGTGGTGAAGCATATAATATTGCAGATATTAAATCGGACATAACATTAAAGGAATTGGCTAATTTAATTGCAAATTCGGTGGGGAGAAAAGTTGTTTTTGAAATCCCTGATGACCTGGAACGATCAGGATACAGTACTGCCACTAAAGCAAGAATAGATGGATCAAAACTTCAGAATTTGGGTTGGAGCGCCAAGTATGATATTACTAATGGCATTCAAAGAACTATAGATATTCTTATGGATAAGAAATAATTGCGTTAATTTGTGAGAAGGGAGCCTGTGAATACCATTGATAGACTTAATATCCAAAATCCTCACGAATGTACTCACAGCCCTTTACCAGCCGTTCTGGTTTTCCGTATTGCTCTCAGTACTCTTCATGTTTTTCTGGCTTTATAGTCATGAGGAGCTTCCGAGTCATGAGAAAATAGGAAGTGCTGAGGAGTGTGAACATCAGCGTGGTTACAAACAATCCATAAAAACCTGGCTCCACACGTTCAAAACTTCATCAACCTTCCGTAGAATCTTTTACCTCACGTTCTACACAACGATGATTTTATTCCGCACCCTGCTTAATCGGAACCTCTGGTTAAATCCTTTATCCGATGTGATGGGCGGCTGGTGGATTTACGATAACAACGGAGAACTGACCACCGAGCCAATAGAAAACCTGATGCTGTTCATACCGTTCACTGTGTTGCTTTTGTGGGCGGCGAGAGCGAACGAAACGGCGAGAAGCCGGTTGATGGGAAGCAGTACTGTGAAATTGACCACAGTCCTGTGGCAATCCACTAAGATTACTTTCATATTCAGCGTGACTATCGAGTTCCTGCAGTTGTTCTTGCGACTTGGGACCACCCAGGTGAGCGACCTTGTGTACAACACATTAGGCGGGATGATCGGCGGATTGCTTTATTGGATAATGTGGAGAGTGAAACACAAAGATGAAATGAAGCATAGAGGAGAACGTGTGGATATCGGATAGCAGTAAAATTAAATAGCCAGTTACTACTCACAATTCAAAAGGTTCAGACAGCATTATGATAGACCTTGGACTCAAGGTTTCGTTTAAACACTTCAAGGCTCATGCCAAGATTAAATTGAACGGAGGTCACATTATGAATTTGATTAATGGAACAATGACTACTATCAAGAATGTAGCTGTGGCAATCTGGAGGGGAGTTCCTGCAGGCCATCGTGGGATTCGCAGCCGCGAAGGGTTTCATAGCGTCTGAGTTTGGCGAAGCGTGGGGTTTGAAATATCTGGAACATGGCCTGGAGGTGCAATCCCTCCGGGTCCCACCAAGAACATAATAGAAACCACTGGATATGTGCAAAACTCTATGGTAGGCTTATAGTTGAATGCTTAGAAAAGCAGAGCTGCCAAGAGCAGCTTATAGAGCATAAAACATAGAGCATAAAACATAGAAAGTGGTGAACCCAAATAATGCTACATTCCTTTTTGAAATACATTACCCTACTCCTAACACTCCTCTGGTTCCTCTTCTCCACCTACCTTTCTCATCAGCCCGGAGAAGCCACGGCAGCCACAAGCCTACATCTTGCCGAGCTGTTAGGGAACACAGGATTTTTTGAGGTAGGGGAGCTGAACGGGATATTAAGGAAAGCTGCCCATGTGGTTACGTTCGCTGTTTTATCTTTTCTCTTATATGCTACGCTGGATGCATGGGGAAAAACGCTTGCTGCATGGAAGATGAGTAAGGTGTGGATAGTAGGTGTGTTTGTCTGGTGCTTTGTGGATGAGGTTACTAAAGTATTTGTGCCGGGGAGACATTTCGGACTCTGGGACTGTGTGTTAAACTTGGTAGGGTGCTTGATTGGGATGGTGGTTGGAGCGGTGATATTGTAGAGTGAGTTGTGGACATAATGGGCGGTGAGTTAAGTGCGAGTTTTGAAAAATACAGAAAACTGAGATTTTTGAAAAAAGACCTCTGTGGGAAGTCTCCGAGAAGTGTTTCGGATGTTTCCTGCAGAGGTCTTCTTTTTGAGCAGGGGTTAGTTAAAACTAACTGTCGGAATATTCCGAGAATTCTTCAATTCCGAGGAATTTATCTATATCCACGATGTCCTCACCAGTGACATCGAGCAGGTCATCGAATTTTACAGTTTTCACGATTTCACCTTTTTCAGATGTCTCGCCTGTGTTTATTTTCAAAAATCGGAAGATGGCGTCAATTTCCGCAACGGTGCCGGTCAAGGAAACGTCATAGCCAACGCTGCCGCCTTCGCTGTCCGGCTCGAAATAATGAACTGTGATTGTCATGCCTTTCTTCACTTGGAGCAATTTATCCGATAAAACCGCTGCTTCTTCCTCGGACAGCTCGACTTTATTACTGCGGAGCAGTTTCCCTGTCTCTTCAGAAAGTCGGTCACTGTGGCCACGAAGCGCCGCAAACGGGGCGAAAATCTTAGCGCGGTCTTGTAGCGGCATCTTCGGATGCTTTCTATAGATGGACGGGTCAGCCGGCCAAGTTTTGTGTATGATGTCTTTATACTTTTCTTCTGCCTCGGTCAACTGTACCGCCCTCCTTTCTGCCGTGTGTGGTTATAGCCGAGCCGGACTGTCCGCCAATAGCCGAGCTTATTTGTCCGACAGCCGAGCTAATTTGTCAACCGCTGTGTCCGTCATGGTGTCCACAGCATCATTCTCCACTACGATGCCCACCAATCTGCCCGTTGCGTTCACGCATGGTCGCTCCTTCCAGATAGCTCGTTCCCTTCAGAACAGCGTTCTTTCCGAATTTTCTCTTGATGTTCGCCATGGCGGATTGCAGCTTCTTTTCCTTCTCCTGCTTCTCCACGTCCGTGAACAGGTCAATCTGGTAAGTGCCTGTGTCCTCGGTCACATGGCCGGCGGCAATCGTGATCCGCCGCACCGTGAGGTTCCTGTCCACAATCCGGTCGAAGATTCCCACAGTGGCTGTGATGATTTCCGAGCCGAGGTTGGTGGGAGAGGAGAGCCGTGTGCTTCCGTGTGCCGGCTTTGGCACCAGCCTGCCGTAGCGGTCGGTCTTTACGCTTCCGGAGTATTTTCCCTTGTCACAGTTCTCCCTGTCGTAGCCGATGTCCAGCGTGATGCTATCCGTCACCAGTTCCTTCTCCACGAGCTGCAGCACCAGGCTGTCCGCCATCTCCTGGACGATGATCCGCGCTTTACTATATTCATACGGCTCGGAAAGCACCTGCCCTTCGGAGAGGCTGTGGTTGTCGGTCTTGTAATTCTTGATGTGCTGCATCGTGACCGGCTCGATTCCCCAGGCGTGTTCCATGAGAATTTCTGCATCGACTCCGAAGGTCTTATAGAACCACTCCGGGTTGATGAGGGAGTTCCTTGCCACGTCACCCATCGTGTGCATATAGTTCTTTTCGAGCTTCCTCGCGGTTGCTCCGCCAACACGCCAGAAGTCCGTGAGAGGGGTGTGGCACCACAGCTTGGCTCGGTAAGAATACTCGTCCAGCTCGGCAATCCGCACTCCGTCTTTGTCGGCTGGCACATGCTTTGCCACAATATCCATGGCGACCTTGGCGAGATATAGGTTGGTGCCGATGCCGCCTGTGGCCGTGATGCCGGTTGTATATAGAACCTCTCGGATCATCGTCATACACAGCTCGTGGGCGGTCATTTTGTACGTGTTCAGATAGCCGGTCGCGTCGATGAACACTTCATCTATAGAGTAAGCGAAGATGTCCTCCGGAGCCACGTACTTCAAATATATAGAATAAATCTGTGCCGACACCTCCACATATCTTTTCATGCGGGGTGGGGCAGTGATGTATGTGAGCTTGGCATATGGATCTGCAGCAAGCGTCTCCGTGTCAAACGAGGATGAGGTAAAGGTTGCATTCCTGTTGTGGGTGACACGGCGGAGATTACTTAACCGCCCCGCATTGATTTTCTCCACTGCCTGGATTACCTCGAACAGCCGGGCTCGTCCAGGAATGCCGTAGGCTTTCAGGGAAGGGGAGACGGCAAGGCAGATGGTCTTTTCAGTACGGGATTCATCAGCCACAACAAGATTAGTGGTCAGCGGGTCCAGATGGCGGTCGCTTGCTTCCGAACTCGCGTAAAAAGACTTTAAATCTATAGCTAAGTAGACATGGCCGTTTTGACCATCCTGAACTGTGGACATCTCGTGCTGCCTCCTTCCTCAATTTCAATCAAATCTTCATATCATTCCCCAGAACCCGTAAACTTCAAGAGCATTTTATCCATGGATAGAAGCCCTATATAACCGCCGACTTCATCGAGAAAATGCGCATCAACTTTCCAGAATTCCTCTTTCTTCAACTGCCGTTCCAAGACGGCTTTTATATCCCATAGTGTATCCTGGAATGCATCAGGCGTTTCAGTTATGCAGGTGGAGTCAATCTTTTCTTCTAGCGGCTTTGTTGCGCCAGCTTTCCCCTGTGTGTAGTCGTATTCCAGCAGCTCCCCATTTTCGGCCGCCTTGACGAACCGTTTCATCACATCTTTGGTGAGCAGGCTGGCAAAGTACAGGGCAAGTGCCGCATCATCCACTGTGTTTGGATACGCGGAGAGAGCAGTGTCAAGCATGTACGCCAGCTGGTCGAAGCAGTATTCCCACAGGTTCTGTGTCCACACAAGCCTTTCCGGGTGGTATGCTTCTGCGTTGTCAATCCGGCAGTGCTGCTCATCCACATAATTTGCTATGCACTCTGCAATGAACTCCGACCAGAACCAGTATCCCTGCTGCTTGTCACGTTCCACCGAAAATTCCTCGTCACCCGCCAGGTTATTTTGGTCGCAGTAGTGGTGCAGGGCAGAAGCGCCGTACTCGTCCTTGATGTCGCTTTCGTTATATATAGCGAAGTAGTGACCGAACTCGTGCCAGAGGGCATGGTTAAAGTTGATTTGAGCCATATTCCCGCCTGGAACCAGCTTCTGCTGTATCAGGATGGCGTCTCCGGCATCCCCGTGGATCATCTCCATGATGGAGTCGTAGGGGTCAGGCGTATTGACCTGGTGGGACTTTGTCTTCTCCACAAGCTCGGCGCGGAGGGATAATATATTCCGTGGGGCGCCGATGTAGATAGGTGGGAGCGTTCCGCCCGGCAGCGTGTCCACAGACATATATCTCTTGAAGATTTCCTGGGCTTCTGGTATCCACAGTTTCATTTGCTTCTGGGTTATCATGTGTTTAGTCTCCGTCTTTAATATTTCTATTTTCTTCTGCTACTTAAGATCATATTTTTTCTCTCAGTTCCAGGATGCAAAGCCCAACCTGGAACAGGAATTCTTCATCTATTCGCCAGAACTTTTCCTTGTCAAGCTGCGTCTCAAGCAGCGACTTCATTTTCCACATTGCTTTCTGGTATGATTTATCTAATTCGGTTATGCAGGTCACGTCAATGCTGCCCGGCTTCATCCGTTTTAGCTTCTTTGTTTTTCTGTCGAGGACCTTAAGTTCCGCATTCTCCGCAGCCTTAACAATGTGCTGCATTTCATCGCCCATGAGGAGTAAAGCAAAGTACGTGGTGAGCGATTCCTTGTCTATTCCTCTGTAGGCCGGGTCAAATGCTTTGTCCAAAAAGCGCTGCAATAGACCCGTCATGTACCCCCACTGGTCAGGTTCCGATATTATCTGTTCAGGGTCATAGTGTTTGCCGTTTTTACTATCGCGGGAAAACATGTCATCTACATAAGTAGCTATAGATTCCGCAATAAAATCATACCAGAACCAGTAACCTGCCTGCTTGACCACAGCATCCTTCTGGTCCTGCCCGGACAGGGTGGAAGGGTAGTCCGTGCTGTTGAAACGATAAAGGTTTCCGCCGGGGCATTCGTTATAAATGGCGAAGTAGTGGGCAAGTTCATGCCAGAACATGTGGCAGAAAATCATCACAGCCCCGTTTACGTCAGGAACAGCCTGCTGATTGACAAGGATGGCATCCCCTCCCTCTCCGTGCAGCAGCTCCATAGGCAAGTCGTATGGGTCGGGAGGATCGACTTGCGGACAGTGTGTTTTTGCTACTAACTCCGCCCTTTTTGTTAGAACCACCTTGGGTCCTGCAAGATACGCCGTAGGTCTATCCCCGGAGTGCATATATGTCTTGAATACCATCCTTGCGCTGGGTATCCATTTTCGGATTTTTTGTTGAGTTTTCATAGTGGTTAATCTCCAATCTGCTTATTTTTCTATATAATCACACCTGTTATCTATACTTCAACGAACCATCTTCCGTACCGGCCGTTAAAGCGCCGGTCTATCTGCTCGAAGAAGAGGTGTTTCAGCTGTCCTTTTATGACCACAGTGTAGCAGTCGCCCGGAAGGTCGGTGCCGACTGTGTTTGAAGGGCGGAAGTCCTTCACGTCCTCAATTCTGTATATCCGCCCATCTGTCCATGTGATTGCGGTCGGCTGCATGTAGCCGGTCTGGTCTGTATCAGAGGAGACCTTCACATAGACCTTTTCTTTGCGTGGATGTAGTGCCTGGGCTTTTGGGTGCATGTGGTTGTCACCTCCCTCTGTATAATGACGAATAATTATGCGCCTGTGGCTGCAATGGCGTCCGCAAGATACGGACAGTACTTCTGAGCCATATTAAAAATCCATTTTCGTCCCTGCTCGTCTATTTCACAATCATCCACCAATTTTTCCAGTTCTTCAACTGTCCATTCATGCCGATATTTCTTTGGCGTGAAGCGGATTTTATTTACAATTACAGCGCTACAGTGTGTTTCCAAAATGACACGGAGAATAACGGACCAGTCATCGTTCTCCATGTCTCCATAAGCATCGCGCTTAAGAAAACTCTTCACGGACTTGTCGACATCGCGGGCTTCCTTCGTTCCGAAAGCCTTTCTCAGTCTGTCTTTATATATAGGCACGATCTGATTATATATTTCAACACGCTCTGCGTACACATCATCTGATACTGGCACAGGCTTTGGGTCATCTAATAAATCTGTATCGTAGTAATCCATATCAGCCACACTTTCTTCCGTTCAGCTCATCGCTTATCTCTTCCATAATCTCTTTCTGTATTCTCCAATAATCTGCAATCTCAAAATCTGTGGCTGCCCTCACAGCCGCCACACCATTAACTGTTTTCTTTCCACAGTCAGGACAGCGTCCTGGTACCTCGTACTTGCTGTGTAAGACTCCCGCCTCAAACGTGTAATTGCAGGCGTCACAATGACAAATCAAATCTATCACCTCTTTAAATAATCCGATTTCAGTTCCGGTGTGACCGGAAGCTCGTATCCCTTCACCAGCAGGGCTTTCATCTTATAATCCACTAAGTCCTGGTTGCGTCCTAAGTTCTGAGCCAGCTGTTCCATGGTCAAAAAGTCCCCACCATACTGCTCACCAAACTCCATGGCGGCATAATGATCCAGGGTTATCTGGGGCGCGTTAGGATACCTTTTCTGAATTTCCTCATAAAACTCTATGTATCTGTAATACCCCATTGGGTCCAAGACATCATCATCCTCAATCAGCAGTTCCGCAGACATCAGGTTCGCACGGCGTTCCCTCAGACTGTTGGAGCGGCTGAAGAAGAACGTATCCTGGAATGTCATGCCGTTACAGGCATCACTATAGTCAAACACATCATGTGCCAGCTCGTGGGCGGCAGCTTCATCCTTATCCTGCTGTCCTGCATTTCCGTTGATCCGGATAAACCGCTGTGCGACATGGACACAGTAATACCCCAGAAGGTTTGGGTACCTGTATGTGTAGTCAAAGCCTATGTCCCGCTGATCGATGATGTCATATGGGTTCCGGGTCTTATATCTCCGGATTATCTGGTTTGCTTTCTGTATTACCTGTGCGTCCAAATTCGTCACCTCGTTTAACAGCCGCCGGGGTCGCGCTGCATATGAGTGGACTGGCATGACCGGATGAAACGGCTCCCATGCCAATTTTCCCTATTGCGTCAAGGCTCTCCCTCATTCTGATATTCTTACTCATATATTTTCTCCGCCTTTTTTAAAGGACTTCCCACCACGCTTTTCACGAGGACGCACAAGTGACCTGACCCCGGTAAAATTTGATAAACAAACTCTAAAAAATCTATAAACCACGCACATATAGGTGGTTTGCCCCCAGTGTGGTCAGTTTTAATGCCAATTTAATTGCACAATCAAAACGATGAACTGGTATCTAATGGTTTGTCTAGGGAAATCTGTAAGGTGGGTGATGTTCTGGCTGATGAAAACGAAGAAAACCGTGCAGATTCAGTTGTTCATTGACATTATAGTCTTTAATTAAAAAAAGCAGAATAAACACAATATAAAATCAAGATGTGCAACATAGATTTGAATTGCCGCTGGTCAATATTAATTTGTTTGTGAGCGTTGCCACACCTAGATGCTTGTATCTTTAGGCAGATAATGAGTAGCGTATCATTAGTCGTTATTTTCACTTCATTTTATTGTGAAAGCAAAGAGAAAGAAAGTGTTGACCAACATTATAGTTCTTAAATAAAACTGTTCACCAGCATTATAGCCTTTAAAATTGTAGACACATTAATACAATATAAATATACAACATAGATTTGAATGGTTGTCTTTTAACACTATCCTGTTTGTGAGTATCGCATCGCTTGGATTTTTACCTCTCTAGGCAAATAATGAGTAGCGAACCATTAATCCTATTCGCACTTTCTTCCATGTAATAGTAAGGTGAAAAATAAATTTAAAATCTATAATGTGGTTTTAAATTTATGTTGTATTGCGCTGCTTGATTTTAAGAATTATAATGAATTTTTGGGAGGTTGCACAAGTGACTTGACCCCGGTAAAATTTGATAAACAAACTCTAAAAAATCTATAAAACTACGCACATACAAGTGGTTTGATCCCAATGTGGTCAGTTTTAATGCCAATTTAATTGCACAATCAAAACGATGATCTGGTATCTAATGGTTTGTCTAGGGAAATCTGTAAGGTGGGTGATGCAGGAGAGTAAAAAGGAAACACCGATGCCGGGAATCTCTTTCTCGAAAAAGCGCGGGGAGATTATGGTATTCCGCTCCACAATACAGGCACTCTCGGAGCCGGTGTATATCCGGTTCTTGATGAATATGGAAAAGGGCTGTCTGGCCGTGCAGGCCTGTGAAAGAAAAACGGTGGACTGCTTTAAAGTGCCAACTTATGACCCGAAAGACTGGACGTTTCGGATTTACAGTGAGGTGGACGTCAACCGGAAGGATCTCGCGACCTTCGTCGATTTTGCTTCCGGATTGATGCGGGACGACCTGATGGAGAAAAACGAGGCGG
>JAJQGL010000110.1:0-40840 GCA_021200535.1 Clostridiaceae bacterium
CTTTCGATAGTTAAAGTCTCAAAAAGTACACTTTTTGAGACTTTTTTCCATTGATTACATAAATAATATAGAAAGAACTGGTACAGCGATAAGAACAATACTCACACAAAAATAACCACCCCTGTCACTGAAGTGAACCCCTTTTTTTAGACAAAATCCACTGTCTAATAAAAAGGGCACTTCACACACTGAGCGGTTATTTTTCATTAAATTTATTTTTCATTGAATAATGAAGAGTACCATTAATGAAGCATTATTTAGCAACATGTGCCACTGTATAATTTGAATAGGTGTCCCCTGCCGGTTCATAATCTTCTGTTGCCTGATCTCCCCACATATCCCAGCTTTCGCGCATACCTCGTGCAAAAAGTTCAATTCAAGGTCCTTGACTGCATGCCTCTATACGAGAAAAAATTTTTAACTTTTTTTGTTTTTCACGCAATGAACGGCAAATTTTGTTGTGTATATAGATGAAAGACCTTTGCGCAGCAGGAAAGTAGGATATCAATTTATGAAAAACGAAAACCTGTTAGAAGCGATTGGAAAAATCGACGATAGTCTTGTTCACGATGCTGTTAAAGACGCACAAAAAAATTCAAAATTAATGGTGTGAGCATAGTCGCAGGATATTTCACAATAGAGCCACAATAGCAAGGGCGAACAAAACGCTATTTACAACCTACAAAGAAACAAATTACAACAGGCTGCCAGATATTCTCCGGCAGCCTGTTCAGATAATAGATACTCAAAGTTAATAAAGAACCTTTTTTACAGCCTCTTCATCAGCTCTTCTCTCTCCGCCTCGTAACCCGGCTTTCCAAGAAGCGCAAACATATTTTTCTTGTAGCTCTCTACACCTGGCTGGTTAAACGGATTAACCCCCAGAATGTAACCGCTGATACCACAGGCAAACTCAAAGAAATAGAACAGCTGTCCCAGATAAAATTCATTCTGTTCCGGCACCTTCAATGTAAGGTTTGGTGTGTTGCCGTCTGTATGCGCCAGCTGTGTTCCTTTCATAGCACTCTTATTGATAAAATCAAGTGTTTTTCCTGCAAGATAGTTTAAACCGTCCAGATCAACCGGCTCTTCTTCCAGTGTAATGTCCAGCGAAGGAGTCTCTAACTCCATTACTGTTTCAAACATAATACGGCTTCCATCCTGAATAAATTGTCCCATAGAATGCAGATCTGTTGTCAGATCAACTGCTGCCGGGAAAATACCCTTCTGATCTTTTCCTTCACTCTCGCCATAGAGCTGCTTCCACCATTCTGCAACATAATGGAATGCAGGTTCATAATTGCAGAGAATCTCCACACTCTTTCCTTTTCGATGAAGAATATTGCGGACAGCCGCATATTTCATTGCATCATTTTCAGAAAAATCCCTGTTGAGGCACTCTTCTCTCATAGAGGCAGCACCTTCCATCAGCTTCGCAATATCTGCCCCACTGACAGCAATCGGAAGCAGCCCAACCGCAGTCAGAACAGAGAAACGTCCTCCGACATCATCCGGTACAATAAAGGACTCATAGCCCTCTTCTGTCGCAAGCTTCTTCAGCGCACCCTTCTCTTTATCTGTCGTCGCATAGATTCTCTTTGACGCCTCTTCCTTGCCGTATTTCTTTTCCAGCATACTCTTAAACACGCGGAATGCGACTGCCGGCTCCGTAGTCGTGCCGGATTTGCTGATAATATTAACAGAAAAATCTCTGTCTCCAATCACCTCAATCAGCTGTTTCAGATACGTACCGCTCAAATTGTTTCCACAATAATAAATTTCTGGCGTTTTACGGATTTCCTTAGAAACACTGTTATAAAATCCATGCCTTAAAAATTCGATTGCTGCTCTTGCTCCGAGATAGGATCCTCCAATACCAATTACAAGCAGAACCTCTGAATCAGACTGAATCTTTTTTGCCGCTTCCTGAATGCGTCCAAATTCTTCCCTGTCATAATTTACAGGAAGGTCAATCCATCCCAGAAAATCATTTCCTGCCCCGGTCTTTTTCACCAGAACGTCTCTTGCATCGTTTGTAATTTTTTCCATTGACTGCATTTCATCCTCTGAAATAACACCTTTTGTCAATGCATAATCAAACTTTACCTGATTAGACATAATTCCTCCATTCTGCCGTTCTCAGCCGGCAACTTATGTATTTTGTGCCATGTCCATCAAATGATGTCGCGGGCAAACAAGCTTATTATTCCCCAACCGTTTATAGTTTAATCAATATTTTTCTGCAAATCAAGCAAAAATATGTTTTTTTATATTTATTTTATCTAGTACCGCCGTTCCTCCTGGTGGTTTGCAAATTTAGTCAGATGCGGCAGCCACGTCAGCTTCACCTTTCCGGTCGGACCGCTTCTCTGCTTCGCAATAATGACCTCCGCCACATTTTTTTCTTCCGTATCTGGATTGTAATAATCATCCCGGTACAAAAACATAACAATATCTGCATCCTGCTCGATGGCGCCGGATTCACGGAGATCCGACAGCATTGGACGCTTGTCGGGACGCTGTTCTACGGCACGCGACAGCTGGGACAATGCGATTACCGGAACATTTAATTCCCTTGCCATGACCTTTAACGAGCGTGAGATGTCCGATATCTCCTGCTGTCGGCTCTCGCTGCGCCGTCCGCCGCCGCTCATCAGCTGCAAATAATCGATAATAACCAGATCAAGCCCCTTACTCAGCTTCAGCTTCCTGCATTTTGAACGCAGCTCTGACGCTGTGATACCGGACGTGTCATCTATAATTAAATTTGTCTTTCCAATCCGACGAACGCTGTCTACCAAACGAACCCAATCTTCATCCTCAAGATTACCATTACGGATTTTCTGGGAATCTACCTTAGAATTCATTGATAAAATACGCTTCACCAACTGCTCTTTACCCATCTCAAGGCTAAACATTGCAATCGTACCCTGGCTGTGCAGTGAAATATACTCAATGATGTTAAGCACAAACGCCGTTTTTCCCATGGCAGGCCTTGCCGCAATCAAAATCAGATCCGATTTCTGCAGCCCGGCAGTCTTAAAATCCAGATCGCGAAAGCCTGTTTCCAATCCGGTAATATGGCCCTCCCTCTTTGATGCCTGGGAAATCTGGTCAAGCGTCCGGAGTACCACCTGGTCAATCGGCTCAAACTCACCGAAGGAACGCTGCTGCAGCACTTCAAACACTTCCTTTTCAGTGCTTTCCAAAATTTCTTCTAATGGTTGATTGTCCAGATAGCAGGTATTGGCTGCCTTTTCGGTCGTTCGGATCAGCCGGCGCAGGACTGCCTTTTCACGGACAATATCCGCATAGTGTTTTACATTTGCAGATGTCGGCACACTAAGCGTAAGATTTGCCAGAAATTCGGCGCTTGAAAGCTCCGGCGATGTCTGCATCTCCCGCAGCTTGTTCTGCAGAGTAACCAAGTCGGTTGCAACCCCCTCCTGATACAGATCGACCAGCGCCTGAAAAAGCTCCGCATACTGTCCCTGATAAAAATCATCTGCCACAAGAATTTCCGAGCTAACCAGAATCGCATCCTTATCCATAATCATTGAACCGATTACAGCCCTTTCCGCTTCTACACTGTGCGGCGGAATCCTTTTTATCAAAGCTTCATCCATGGAAATTCTCCTGTTCTTCTTCTGTCTTTCTATTTCTCTTTTACAATCACTTTCAACGTTCCCATTACCTTTGGATGTAATTTAATCGGCATATCAAAAATTCCCGGACTTTTAATCGGTACATCCAATACCATTTTCTTCTTATCCAATTCATATCCCAGCTGCTCCTTTGCAGCCGCCGCCAGCTCCTTTGTCGAGACGGAACCAAAACTCCTTCCTGCAGAACCGGTCTTAATAAATACCGTAATCGATTTATCCTTTAATTCCTCTGCAAATGCCTCTGCTTCCTTCAGCTTCTCTAACGCAAGCTTCTCCTGATGCTGTTTTTGCAGCTTCAAATCATTTTTATTTTTCGCCGTTGCTTCCACGCCCAGCTTCTTTTTCAGCAGGAAATTTCTCGCATATCCCTCACTAACCGATACCATTTCGCCTTTTTTTCCCAATGACTTTACATCTTCCAATAAAATAACTTCCATTATGCCTCTCCTTCCGTAATCATGTTATCAATCGTCTCACGGATAACCGCCTTTGCTTCCTCCATGCCCATATCTTTCAGCTGTGCTCCCGCCACATTAATGTGGCCGCCGCCGCCCAGACGTTCCATCATCACCTGAACATTCAATTCATCAATCGAGCGTGCACTAATATATATTTTCCCATTGTATTTTGTAAGCACAAAGGATGCCTTTACCCCATTGATATCCAGAAGAGAATTTGCAATCTTCGCACCTAAAATCGTTGGGCTTTCCACCTTTTCCGCAGAGCTTTCTGCAATCGCATATTCTCCCAGATAAAGCTCTGTATCCTGAATTGCCGCTGCCTTGATTTTATATTCTGTAATATCTTCACGGAAAAATTTGCGCACTCGAACCGCATCGGCTCCGCTTCTGCGCAAATACGCCATTGCCTCAAAGGTGCGCACCCCTGTTTTATTTGAAAAAAAGTTTGTGTCAATCATAATGCCCGCATACATTGCCTCTGCTTCCGCAGCCCGCAGGCGCAGACCATTACCAATATACTGTGATACCTCTGCCACCATCTCACAGGCAGAGGATGCATATGGCTCAAGATAAAAGAGCACTGCTTTGGCAATCGCATCCCCGGCCTGGCGGTGATGGTCAATCACAACCACTGACTGCGCCATGTCGATTAACTCCGGACACTCCGTATAATCTCCTTTGTTTACATCCACAATCACCAGAAGCGTCGTATCATCCACCAGCTCTTTTGCCTGTTCATTGTCAACAATCATGTCCTTTTCATATTCTTTTGAGTCAAATCTTTCCCGAATCGGCCTGACAGAAGATGTCACTTCATTTAAAACAATGTGCGCCTTTCGGTTCAATGTCCTGGCTATCCGATATATGCCGACAGATGCGCCAAAAGAATCCACATCACCAATCGAATGTCCCATCACAAGAACACGTTCCTTCCCCTCAATCAATTCTTTCAGAACATGCGCTTTTACTCTTGCCTTTACCCTTGTATTTCGCTCAATCTGAACGCGCTTTCCGCCAAAAAACTGTTCTTTATCCCCATTTTTGATCACCGCCTGATCGCCGCCTCTGCCCAGAGCGAGGTCCATTGCAACGCGCGCCCACTCATAGCGCTCCGTAAAACTGCCATTTCCCACACCAATGCCAATGCTGATTGTTGCACTCTGGTCATTGCCGAGATTAATATTTCGAATTTCCTCCAAAATCGAGAAACGTTCGCTAATCAACTTCTCCAGATGGCTTTGCTTAAAAACAAAGAAAAACTTATCCTTTTCCAGCTTTTTGGAAACAGCGTCCATTGCCTGCATATATTTGTTGACCTTGCGGTCGATCAGCGCCACAGTCAGGGACTGACGCACTTCATCAATGCTCTCAATCAGCTCGTCATAGTTATCAATATACAAAAGCCCAACCACAAGATTTTCTGCCTCGCGCGCCTTTTCAAGATTGATAACCTCTGTTTCTTCATACATATACATTGCGATAATACGCTGCGTATTAATAACCTGGTCAAATACCAGTGAATTATCCCCTACGCCCAGGCCCCTGTCCACAATCAGCTGTAATGTACAGCTGTAATAATGTCCGCCGGCCTCTACATGTACCGTTTTTTCCTCCGGAACCTTTGGCAGTTTGTTGTAGGTAATCTCCGGAAATATATTGGAAATACCGCGCCTTGCCGCTTTTTTGTTGACAATAATGTCAAGAAATTTGTCATTTCCCCACAGAAGCTGCCCATCTTCGCTCAAAACAGCATACGGAATCCCCATCTCTTTGAACAGCGTCATCTGCATCTGCCCATAATTCGCCGCAAACTGAATCAGATCCCGGCGGATTTTTTTACGCCCGGTAAAATGAACCAGCAAAGTCGCCAGCAGATAAATACAAAAATAAATGCCTGCAAGAACACACGCCTTCCGGTTCACAAAAAACAGCTGGATGCACAGTGCCGCAAACAGGAGATTCAATATAAGCGGCCATGTAAGATACGCCCGCAGCGTCCCCCTCAATTTTAGTCCTCGTCTCATAAATGCCCTCCATATCAGAACATATCCTGACTATTAACCTATAAAGTATAGCATTTTTCTATATATCAGTCAATCTGCGGGGGGGTTCAGGCAACCGCTCTTTTCTTCTATTTTTCCCAGCGTCCGGATGCCCCGCACGGCAATACCAGACCATTCTCCGATACCGGCAGCCCAATTTCCTGTGCCTCAACCCTGCCGCCAAACCGCGGCACCAGCTCCAGATTCATCATATAAGACAATACCGCCGGCTGCAATCCGGTTGTATAAGAATTGAGCAAAAAAAACAGCGGATCATCTGACAGAATCTTTGTACAGAGCTGCACAAGCGGATGAATTTTCTCTTCGATTTTCCAAATTTCCCCCTTTGGACCGCGCCCATAGGAAGGAGGATCCATAATAATTGCATCATAGTGGTTTCCACGGCGGATTTCCCGTTCGACAAACTTCACGCAATCGTCCACAAGCCAGCGGATGGGAGCATCTTTTAATCCGGAAGCAGCCGCATTTTCCTTTGCCCATGTCACCATCCCCTTAGATGCGTCTACATGCGTGACCTGCGCCCCATTGGCAGCGGCAGCGAGAGTAGCGCCGCCGGTATAGGCGAACAGGTTTAATACCTTAACCGGCCGGCCGGCATTCAAAATCTTGTTTCCAAACCAGTCCCAGTTGACCGCCTGCTCCGGAAACAATCCGGTGTGCTTAAACTGAAAAGGCTGCAGCCGGAAGGTTAATGTTTTATAATGAATCTGCCACGTATTAGGCAAATCAAAAAATTCCCAGTCACCGCCTCCTCTGCTGCTGCGGTGATAATGCGCATTTCGGTTTTTCCATCCGTCATGCTCCTTCGGTGTAGTCCATATCACCTGCGGATCCGGGCGCACCAGCAGATATTCGCCCCAACGCTCCAGTTTCTCCCCCTCCGATGTATCAATCACTTCATAATCTTTCCAGTTTTTTGCAATCCACATAAACGATAGTTCTCCTCTTATCATTTTATCATGAAGCAGAGCTTCATGATCGTTATCTACTCATGCTTTCGCGCTCTGTCGCTGCTTACGCAGCTGTTCATGATCTTGCTGCGCCCTCACATACAGGCATACTCAGTCCGCTTATCATTTTATCATAATGCTTTTGGGAACTCAATAGCAGGCGATTTTCATCACGGAACAAACTGCAGATATACGGAATGAACAACAAATTTTTTGTTGTTCATTCCGTATATCTGCAGTTTGTTCCGTGTATATTGTGTTTTTTCATACATATAATTTATACTGAAAATACATATATTTTTGTATAACGGAAAAGGAACATCTTACTACAGTTTAAAATCAGTGTCAACAAGGTACGGAAAATGAATAAAAAACAAAGGAGGGATGACGACTGCATGAGAAATGTCAAAATAACCGGCACCGGAATTTACATTCCCAGCAACAAAGTATACAACGAAGACATTGATGCGCATTTTGAAAAAAGAGGGCTGAATGCACATAATCTGATGGAACATCTGGGGAGACGAAAGCGGTACTTTATTTCCGAAGGAGAAAATGCAATCAGTATGTCTTGCAATGCGATTGAGAATTGTATTAAAAAAAATAACATTGATTTGAGCGAAGTAGAACTGTTAATCTTTTGTTCCGATACTCCTGAATACTTAACTCCGTCAAACGCCATGAAAATAGTTGGCCTGTATGGTGATAAAATGAAAAATGTACAGATGGCTTTTGATGTAAATTCTAATTGTACAAGTATGATTCAGGGGCTTGATATTGCAAGTAAATATATGAAAGCAGACGGGATAAACAAAGCGCTGGTCATAGGCTGTTTTTGTATATCCCCCGCAACCTTATGGTCAGATACTGTCGTTTATGCAAACTTTGCGGATGCCGCTGCATGTGTTGCATTACATTCTGAGGAAAATGAAATAAAATGCGGAATTTTGGATACCAAAGTAACCATCAATGCGGCATTGCACGAATATGTGACATATCCAAAATGCGGCATGTCCCAGGTTCCATTAAAGCGAATTGAACCAAACCAAAAAAGGCTCGAATGGAATCCTTTTTCATTGGATGCACTGCCTCAATGCTGGACGGAAATGATTACGGATGTCCTGAAACGAAATTCGTATACGCCGGAAGATGTGGATTATTATATTTTCTCACAACTAAGTGACAAATATAATATGGACACACTGGATTTGCTTCATATTCCGGAAAACAAATACCATTTTGTCGGCAGGGAATACGGTTACACGGGGAATACATGTCCTGTTTTATGTTTAAACAGAATGTGGGACGTCTATTCCAAGCCGGGAAATATAATTATTTTTTGTACGATTGGCGCAGGAGCAGCAATGATTGTTCAGCTATATAAATTTTAATGATTGGAGAAAACAAATTATGGAAAAAAAAGAATTTAAAACTGCATTGGAGGATTACATTAATAAAGTTTACGTAACGGTACTGCTGCTGGTGCCCGGCGCCTGTGAATGTGCCGGTCTTCTCTTTACAACAGAGAAAATACTGGGATTATTTCCGACAGTTAGCTGGACAGCCCTACTGATCTTTGACTTAACCTGCCTGATCTATCTGGGAATTGGCGTTTATTTTGTCAAAACCGGTTTTATAGATGGGCTTGTAAACCCTAAAAAATTAAAACACGGAAAAATATTTTTGGTTGTTATCATGTTTATTCAATACAATTTTATACAGTTCATGATACCATCCACTGAATTTTGGGGCTTTGTATTTTTATTTATATTGGCAGTTACATTTTTTCTTGATATTAAAATGGTCGCTTTTACTTCAGCCGAATTGTGCATATCCGTAATTGCCGCATGGATCATAAGAGGTGACTGCCTGCTTCCGGTTAACGATGAATTGTTTTACCCGAATATGGTAAACCGGATTGTTTGTCTTTCCTTAACAACTCTCTTTATCTTAGTATTAACGTTTTTCGTAAGTTATTTTTTAGTAAACGCCAAAAAAGATGAGATGCAGAAAAACAACGATAAGGTACAGAATGTTTTACATAATGTTACAAATATTTCAAAACAACTGGCAGATGCGAGCCAGGTGCTGCTTGATACATCTCAGGTGGAAAGCGCATCTACCGAGGAGCTCTCGGCTATTAGTGTAACCTTATTAGAAAATAACGCATCTATGCTGGAGAAGTCAGATCACAGCCAGGGTAATTTAGCCGGCCTGGAGGAAAACAGCAAAGAAATGGGCGACAAAATGCAGGCTGTAGATAATATATCAAAAGATTTATCTGAAATCTCCGAATCCAATGAACAGGCGTTAGGCAACCTGATGGAAATGAGCCAAAAGGCAGAAGAATCAACAAACAAAACAATACAGGTAGCAGAAAAATTAGTGCAGGAATCGCAGGCGATCGGAACAACCCTGGATATTATCAACGGAATTGCTGACTCCATTAATCTGCTCGCACTGAATGCTTCCATTGAAGCAGCGCGTGCAGGAGAAGCAGGTAAAGGGTTCGCCGTGGTTGCACAGGAAATCGGGCATTTAGCTGAAAATACAAAAGAATCCCTAAAGGATATCAATAATGTAGTAACCATTATTCAGGAAGGTACAGAGAATGTATCCAACAGCATGCACGAAAATGCAGAACAGCAATTAGGCCAAAATAAATTAATAGAAGATACCGTTGCCAGCGTAAGAAAAATGATCGCTTTGTTGAAAAGCTCCATTCAGGCAGTAAAACAGGCAGACATCATTTGCGGCCGGCAAAATGACATTATTTCTGAAACCGTATCTATCAATAAAGATATTGCCGTATCCATTCAGGATGAAAACGACAAATTCACAGATATTACAAATATGGTACAGGGAAATGCGGAGGAAATTGAAAAATTATCTAACCAGGTTGAAAAAATTAATAATATGATTCTGCAATTAGAAAAACTGTTAGACGAATAAAAGATGATATCACTGCAGCAAAGTGCTATAATAGTTGACTTATAACCCATTTCATATTATATTTTAACTATTGATGAGGAAATTCTAACCACTGGTGCAAAAGGAGGATTTCTATGAACTTGCACTTTAAATGTCCAAAATGCGGTGCCAAAATGGACTTTGATGCACCTTCCGCAAAATTTTTCTGCCGCAGCTGCCATCAGGAGGCAGCTGTGGCAAACTACCAAAACAGCTTTCAAACAAGCAATGTTATACAAAAAACCTCTAGCTATGATGACGAAGAGGCAAGACAATATATTTGTAAAAAATGCGGCTCTGTGATTGTCACAGATAACCGCTCTGCAATCACGCATTGTCCATTCTGCAATGGGCAATCTTCTCTTGGCGGCCGGATTGCCGGAGAGCCATCACCGACTGCCCTGATTCCATTTACCATATCCCAAAAAAACGCGTTAAAAGCATATCGAAAATGGAAACTCCGTCTGATTCTTTCACCAAAAGAACTGGCCAAACAACAAAAAAATAAAAAACTGATTCCGGTATATCTTCCTTTTTGGCTCTATGATTTGGAGTGCCATGGCGAAGCCAGATTATCTGCAGAAACGGCAGCCGCCCCAAAACCAGACGAAACTGCAAAAGCCGCAGCCGCTCCAAAACCAGACAAAAATACAGCAGCGGAAATAAAACATTTTGCCCTGTACCGTCAGGGACAGATAGCACTTCCGGCTCTTCCACTATACTCCGGAAAAAGCATCGACAAAAAACTGATTGCTCATCTGCCTCCCTATGACATGCGGCAAAAGAGAGAATTTGAGCTTGGCAGCCTGGCCGGACGCCTCTCTGAAAAATGCGCCTATTCCGCACAGGAATTGCATCCGCAGGCCGAAAAAGCAGCTAAGACAGCTATGGACGATTATCTCAAAACCGATCTGTCTGAATATACCTCTGCCGCAATAGAAGAACGTGATTATCAGGTTACGGCAGTACAGACAGAATACCTGCTCTGTCCGGTATGGCTCGCATTCTGTGACTCGCAGGATCCGGATTATATGTTTTTGCTCAATGCACAAAATGGAGAGCCTGCGCTTTTGCCTCCTGTCTCAAAAGCAAAAGCGGGCGTTGTTGTTTTTCTTATCGCCGTATTCGTTTTTCTTATTCTACGGCTGATTACAGTATTGATGGGAGGTCCTTTGATATGAAAAAAGCACGAAAAGCAATCGGCATCTTAATTTTTTTCTGTCTCACTATACCATTTTGGGGGACACGGCCTGCCAGTGCCAAAACTGTAATCGCTGACGGCGCCCAGCTTCTGTCTACGGACGAACTTGGAACGCTGGAAGAATCGTGCGACCGGGTAGAGGACCGCTTCGATACCTCCGTCTACATCATTATTTCACAGGAGCTTGGGGAAACGGACGATTATAAATCCTACGTCAATCAGATTGCAAAAGACGAAAAATCGCCGGAAAACTTAATCATTCTGCTGCTTAGTGTCAAGTCCGACGACCCTTTTTGTTTTATAAAATGTTATGGAAATCCGAAGAAAAACCTGACGCAAAAGCGCTGCAGCTCTTTTGCCGCACAGGTTGAGAAATATGCCGCACAGGATAATGCATATGACGGGCTTGAACAATTTGTAGATAATGTTCTGGAATATATCAACCGCAAACCATCTCTGGACGGTTTGCAATATCACACAATGCTGCATTTACTGTTCGCTGTGTTACTGGGCTTTCTTACACTTTGGATACTGTGCGGCCGCCGGCCTGCACCGGTTCCTGCGCCCCAGATTGACAAGGACCGCTCGCATCGGCTGGGGCAGATGGATCTTTTCATGCACTCAACCAGCGATTCCCAATCAACTTACTAATTTTAAGAAGATATTCCTTCTGGTCATCGCTCCAGCTGTAATTTTCCTGACAAATATCATATATAATAATTGCCTGACACACTTCATCCGACACCACCGGGCAAATCAGGCTGGAGCAGCCCTCCAACAACAGCGGGTTATCCCCAAACTGCCAGAAAAAATCACGAAATGCCCCGGTTGTATTATCTGTAATGCGGCTGCGCTCAAAATTTGCCAGAAAAACATCCCTGATCTCCTGTGACATCTCCAGTACATAGCCTTCTTTTTCCGGCAGGACAGACCAAATAACATCCGGCGCCGCATCCTCTTCCTGATGATGCATCGGGTATATCCGCACGCTGTCCAGCTCAAAAAATTTTCCGACCTGCTCCAGTGCCATACGGATGCCGCTGCGGTAATCCTTTGTACTGATCATCAGATTTGACAGGCTGTTAATGAAAAGAATTACACCGTCCCTGCGCCGGCGTTCTGTAAGGCTGCTATACCGGACGTCGCCGCGAATCGAAGCATTTTCCCTCTCAGATAATTTTTCATAATCAAGAACCTCCGCCTCTGATTTCACATAACGCAGCGCCACAGTGAATAAATCGTCGATTTTTTCCTCACCCAGATAATATCCAAAATCATAGACAAGCTGGTTGACCTCTTTCTCACCGACATACAGCACACGCAGCTTATCATTGAGCTGATACCGTATCATACGGCTGTCCACTGCATCACAGTCCTCAATATAAACCAGAAATACAGCCTCTGACAGACGGCAGGTCATAACGCCTTCCCCCTGCGCTGCTTCTTTGATCACTTCCGCTATATTTAAAATAACATACTCTGTATATACATCTCCGTAGCACTGTTTGATCTGATCAAAATTTGTGATATGTATAATCATGATCTGGTGCGTTTTTTCAACATTCTGCACACCGCTCTGGCTCAAAATCCTCCGAAGGCTGGAATAGTTGTACATACCGGTCAGCGCATCAAAGTTTTTCGCCTCCTCCGCCTTGATCTCCGCCGTTTTCTGTTCCGTAATATCCCTGATTTTTCCGACAACCGTCAATGGCAGACCTTCTTCATTCCAAATGATATTGATCTCAAAAAACGCCCAGATGCCATATTCTTTCGCACCCTCGGAAAAAGAAAGGCACAGCTCCGTCTGAATACCGCTCTCGTCCGTCTCCTTCATCGTGGTATATTTTTCCACTGCATCTATGCAGTCGCGCTCCACCCAGTTGATCTGGCCAATGTATTGCCTGAAATTTTCAATGACAATATCCTTTCTGGCCCAACCGCGAATCGTGCCATTTGCCGTATACAAATCATTCTGAATATCATATTCAAATAAAATGTCATTTGTTGCGTTAATCGCCATCTGCAGCTTCATATCCCGCTTTGTCAATTCTGCAATCATGTTTTTTTGCTGCAGCAGAAACTGGTGGGTTCTGTCTGCCAGCTTATACAAAAAAAGCAGGCACACAATAAACTCAATCGTAAAACCCAGCGCAAGCGGAATATAAGTTTCCCAGACACTCTCCTCCGGATGACGGATATCTCTCGTCTGTACACAGCGGAAATAATAAGAGATCAGATAGCCAATATAAGAAATCACGACAATCACGGACGTTAATTTTTTATCAAAATACAGGCAGCTTACAATCCCCGCCAGAATAAACGTAATATAAATGCCGACATAATATTCTGTCCCCAGGAGACTTACCACCAAAATAATACAAATCAGCGCATAATATTTTATAAAATGCTGATTTTTGACAACCTTGCAAAAAAAATAGGGAGTCAGGGTGCAAAAAGAACCTATAATCGAAATCCCCAAAACTACTTTGCGTGAAAAATTAAATATCCCAAATACATTTATCAACAACATAACTGGAATAATCAAAAAAACGCAGGCAATCGCCCGACAGACAATCTGATTTACCTGTTCTTCATTTTTTTCAAAAAAACGATCCTCTTCCTGTACTCCCTGCCTATTCGTAGTATACATCGAAACCCTCTTTTCATTTTTTTCTGATTACAATAGCAAAATTAATACTTATTGCGCCCTCACATGTAAGGCATGCTTCGCATGGTAATCTTTATTATAACACAAAAAAACTCCAGAGCATACCGCTCTGAAGTTTTTTTATATAAAAATAGTAACAGCCCCGCTGTAATCATCCTACTGTGCCATAATTATCTTCTTTGGACACTTCTCTGCACATTTCCCGCATCCGGTACACTTGCTCTGGTCAATGTGCGCAATATTGTTCTCCACTGTGACTGCATCAAATTCACACTGCTTTGCACAGATGCCGCAGCCAATACAACCTACATCACACACTGCCATGACCTTCGGCCCTTTATCCTGATTCGAGCACCGCACTGCGTATTTGGCATCATAAGGAACCAGCTCAATCAATGCATTTGGACATTGCTGAATACATTTGCCGCAGGCAACGCATTTTTCCTGATCCACAACAGCAATCCCCTGCTGCACATGAATTGCATCAAACTGGCATGCAGCTACACAAGAACCAAAGCCCAGACATCCATATGCACACGCCTTATCTCCTTTTCCCGGTATTGCCGCAGCGCTCCTGCAGTCAGAAATACCAAAATAATTTGCCTTAATATCTGCTTTATCGCAGGTGCCGGCACATTTTACAAAAGCAACCATCCTGACTGCATCTCCGGCTTCCACGCCCATGATAGAACCAATCTTTTCTGCCGCTGCCGCACCGCCGACCGGACAGGCGTTCACTGGCGCTTCCCCTGCTGCAATCGCTTTGGCAAGCGCATCACATCCTGCATATCCACAGCCGCCGCAGTTATTACCCGGCAGCTCTCCGCGTACCGCGACTTCTTTTTCATCTACCGGCACGGAAAACTGGATGGCCGCGATTCCGAGGAGAATTGCAATAACAAGTCCTGTTGCACCAATAATCGCTGCTGCGATCAAAACCTCTGTCATATCATCTCCCCCTTTCTACAAGCCTGCAAATCCGCAGAATGCAATCGCCATAAGGCTGGCTGTTATCAGTACAATCGGAGTGCCCTTAAACGACTCCGGAATATTATTGTGCTCAATCCTTTCACGGATACCTGCCAAAATCGTAATGGCAATCAAAAATCCAATCGCTGTAAATATACCGCACACAAGACTTTTCACAAAGTTATATCCGTCAGTAATGTTGTTGATCGCCACACCCAAAACTGCACAGTTTGTAGTGATCAACGGCAGATAAACACCCAGGGAAGCATGCAGTGCCGGCATATATTTTTTTAATGCCATCTCCACAAACTGCACCAGTGCTGCAATGATCAGAATAAATGCAATCGTCTGCAGATAGTCAAGTCCCAGCGGAACAAGAATAGCATAATAAATCGGATAGGTAATCGCACATGCAATCGCAATAACAAATGTTACCGCAGCCCCCATTCCGACAGCTGTGCCAACCTTCTTCGACACACCCAGAAACGGACATATCCCGAGGAACTGACTAAGCACTACATTGCTCACAAGCATAGAAGAAATCATAATTCCAAATAATTCGCCCACTTAAATCAATCCTCCTTTTTTCCCAGCGCATCAGAGGATCCGGCTGCTTCGTTCTGCTTTGCCGCCTCCGCTGCCTTCGCTTCTTTTGCCGCTTTCGCTTTTGCTGCTGCCTCTTTTGCCGCCTGCGCTTTCGCTGCCTTCGCCGCTACGCGCTCTGCCTCAATCATACCCTTATTGGCCGCGCCGCTGCATCCAATACAGCCGGCACAGTCACCGCCGCAGGATATGCCGTCCGCATCTGTTCGATTGGTCGCTGACGGCATCTTTAACTTGTTCTGCAGTGCTGTCAGGAATGCCAGTACCAAAAATGCCCCCGGTGCCAATACGAAAAACGTAATGTGGTAGTCTTCCGGAATAAACGTTATTCCAAAGATAGAACCTGCTCCTATGACTTCACGGCAGATACCGATACAAGTCAGGCCCAGTGTAAATCCAAGCCCCATTCCAAGACCGTCAAATAACGAAGCAAGCGGAGGATTTTTCGAAGCGTATGCCTCTGCTCTCCCGAGGATAATACAGTTTACCACGATCAGTGGAATATATACTCCCAATGACTGGTCCAGGGACGGGATAAACCCTTTTAACAAAAGCTGAATCACGGTCACAAAGGAAGCTACAATTACAATAAATGCCGGAATACGCACGGTGTCCGGAATTACCCTGCGAAGCAGGGAAATAAACAGGTTAGACATAACCAGCACAACCGTAGTGGTCAGTCCCATGCCCAGACCATTGATTGCAGTAGACGTAACTGCCAGGGTCGGACACATACCAAGCATCATCACAAAGGTGGGATTTTCTGTAATGATACCATTTTTCAAACGTTCTATACATGTATTCATAATGATCCCTCCTATTCTGATAATGATGCAGCAAACAGCAGCACACCGTTTACTGCTCTGGTCACTGCACGGCTGGTTATCGTAGCGCCGCTGATGGCTTCTATATCACCGCCGTCTTTATCAACACTTACTTCATCGGACGTATTTCTCCCCAGATATTGGCCAATAAACGAATCCTTGAGGTCCTCCTCGCTATCCTGCCCCTTTGAGCTGTTCTGACCCAGACCCGGTGTCTCATTGCTGCAGTCCGTCACCCGAATGCCAATGATGCTGCCATCACTGTCAATCGCAACCGCAAGCTTTACAGCGCCGCCATATCCTTTCCCGCTGACCGTTGCGACATATCCGCCCTTGTCAGCCACAAGCACTTCGGAAATTTCAACGTCTGACAAATCTTCGCCGGAAGCCGTTTGAACCGTTCCGGCAGCCAGCTTTTTCTGAAATGCCTTAAGCTTTTTATTAATCTCTTTATCTGATTTAAAATCCGCGCCCTCATATACCTGTTCATATGCCTCATTTTTTGCGATCTCTTCCTGTTCCTTAATCTTTGACTCTGTAAGCTTATTTACACCGCCAAGGCAGATACCCGCAATCAGTGTAATCAGGAACAGGCAAATCGTATCATGGACCAATGTATTTTCTTTTTTCTCTTTATTTGCCATCTTTGATTCCCTCCTTTCCAAACGGAGTCGGAATCGTCACCCGCTCAATTAATGGTACTAACAGGTTACAGATAATAATTGCATAGGACACTCCCTCGGCAGATGCACCGAATACGCGGAACACTCCGGTAAGAATACCCAGAAAAATGCCAAATACAATCTGTCCTTTCGGGGTAATCGGGCTTGTCACATAATCCGTTGCCATAAAGAACGCACCCAGCAGCAGACCGCCTCCGCACAGCTCCATCGCCAGATAATTCAGATCAAACCCATGCCCGCCGAACAGCAGCATGAATATAGCAAATGTTACAAGATATGTAACCGGAATCTTCAGGGAAATAATTCGGTGAATTAACAGATACGCTGCCCCGATCAGCAATGCCAGAGCAGAGGTTTCACCGATCGTTCCCGCTATATTTCCAAAAAACATATCCGCAAGGTTTGCCGTTTCGCCGCTCTTAATCGCTGCCAGCGGCGTTACCGTCGTAATCGCATCCAGTTCTTTACCGGACTGATAGTGTAAGCCAACCGGCCCATTGTAAGCAAAGGATGTCATCTGACCGGCAAAGGAAACCATCAAAAAGCATCTTGCTCCCAGTGCCGGATTCATAAAGTTCTGGCCAAGTCCGCCAAACAGCTGTTTCACAATGATAATCGCAAAGACGCTTCCAAGAATCGCCATCCACAGCGGAAAGCTTGACGAAAGGTTCAATGCGAGAAGCAATCCGGTCAATACTGCGCTTCCATCACTTACCGTAAGCGGCAGCTTCATACATTTTTCCCATATATATTCCGCCAGCACACAGGTGACAATACACGTTACAATCAAAAGCAGTGCATTTATACCAAAATTCCAGATGCCAAAGACTGTAGCAGGTATAAGCGCAATGACCACATCCCACATAATACTCTGTGTTGTAGATCCGTCACGGACGTGTGGTGATGATGAAATATTTAATAATTTACTCACGTTACATTACACCTCCTATTTCTTTTTTCTCTGTGCTGCTACATACTGGCGGGCCTGCTTAAACGTCTGTGTCAGAGGGCGCTTTGCCGGACAGACAAAGGTACAGCTTCCGCACTCGTAGCATTCCATGCCGTTTAGCTTCACAAATGTATCATAGTCATTGTTCTGTGCTGCCTCTGCCATCTTCTGAGGAACCAGATTCCCCGGACAGGCGGCGACACAGCGGCCGCAGCGGATACACGGAGTAGGGTCATTTGCCGCTACTTCATCCCTGGTCATCGCCAGAATCGAAGAAGAAGTTTTCGTGACAGGCACGTTGAGATCATACATCGCAAATCCCATCATCGGGCCGCCGGAAATAATCTTTGCCGGATCTTCACGGTAACCGCCTCCCTCCTCCACCAGCTCCGCATGGCTGCATCCAAGCCGGACATTGACATTGATCGGACGGTTAAAGGCATCGCCGGTCAGCGTCATAACTCTGGTAATCAGCGGTGTCTGCTTACAGACAGCACGGTAAACCGCAATCACCGTAGAGACATTGTCTACAATACATCCAACATCTGACGGAAGCTTTGCAGAATATATCTTTCTTCCCGTTGCGGCTGAAATCAGGGTACGCTCGCCGCCCTGCGGATATTTTGTCTTGAGCACCTTCACCTCAATCCGGTTTTCCCGCTGGACAACAGATTCCATCTTTGCAATCGCCTCCGGCTTATTGTCCTCAATACAAATCAAGCCCTTTGCCTTGTCAAAAAGCTTCAAAATAACCTTCAGTCCCTCGACAATCTCCTCCGGACATTCCAGCATCTGACGGTAATCTGATGTCAGATATGGTTCACATTCTGCGCCGTTTACCAGAATATAGTCAATCTGATCCGGCTCTTTCGGCGTCAGCTTTACGCTGGTTGGAAAACCTGCGCCTCCCATACCGACAATCCCTGCCTCTTTGACTATTTCACGGATTTCATCCTTTGACAGCTCTGTATAATCACGGTATTCTCCCAGCCCTGGAATCCCCGTGTACTCACCATCGTTGTCAATTACAACACATGTTGCCTTTGAACCGTTTAAAAGTGTTCTTGGCTCTACCGCCTTCACCGTACCGGATACGGAACTGCAGATATTAGCAGAAATAAACCCGCTGGCTTCGCCAATCTTTTGCCCCACTAATACCCTGTCACCTTTTTTCACAATCGGTGTCGCCGGCGCGCCAATATGCTGAGCCATCGGAAATACCAGCTCGCCTTTCGGCTGCACCGTCTTGATCGGCAGATCACTTGATAATTCTTTTCCTTCGTAGGGATGTACTCCCCCGCGAAACGTTGCATTACTCATTCCGGTTCCCCTTTCTGTATTTTTTTACCTATAACCCATTATAGATTTTTATGCCATGCCTTATATTTCTATACCTCAGCACAAGATCTGTTTCCTGTTATAGATCAATGCATGCAATGCGTCCTGTCAAGATGAATTTTTAAACAATAGGTTACTATTCACAGCTCATTTTGCTGCGCCGGACAGCTTGCTGGACGCTTCCCCGCATGTTGATGAAAAAACTGTGAATAGTTACCAATAGAATCCACTACAATGCGCCTTTAATTGTAGCATTTTTACAAGAAAAGGTCAACCTTGATTCGACCCGCTTCGCGGTTATGGAAAAACAAAAACTCTGGAAAAAATAATAGACCCTGGAAACAAAAACTTCGAAAAATAATAAATTACAAAAAAATTCCTCTTCAGCACGATAATCGCTCTGAAGAGGAGAGGGGTTTGAGGGGTATATCTCGTTACTTATTAAAAGTAACTTGATAACACTGTTAATATAGCATAGAAAAAATTAGATTGCAAGAGAGAAATTCTAAAAAAAATCTAATTTTACTGACATTTTTATACAAAATTCTTTTATAATATACAAAATCTAGCTTATTTTGTTGAAAGCAATCATTCTCTGACATCAATCTGACACATTCGCATCGCATCCAGCGCCTTTTTATGCGTCTCCGGCGTTACTCCGGCACAACAGGACGCGTCAACCCGGATTGGCGTTTCCGGGAAAAATGCTTTTAGCAGCAACGCATTAGAAATCACACAAATATCCGTACATAACCCCACTAATTCAATCTCTTTGGCATCTTTTAGATGCTCCGGCAGCCTGACCGCTCCAAATGACGGCTTTTCCACAACCAGAACGCCCATATCCGCGTACCGCTGCAATTCCGGAACCAGCTCCCAGCCTGCCGTCCCCTTAATGCAATGTTTCACCGGCAGCTTTTTGCCCTCCTGCGTCTGCAGATAATCTGCAGTATGCGTATCCTTTGTAAAAATCATAAAGCTGCCCTGTTCCCACTCTTCCTTTAGCTTTTGCAAAAGCCTGGGCAGCATTGCCTGCGCTTCCTGCGTTCCTAACGCCCCATCTACAAAATCCCTCTGCATATCTACCACAACGATTGCTTTTTTCATCCTGACGCACCCCTTTCTGCTGTACCAGTATTTATTTCTTCTATAATTATATCGGTTAAATTTATAGAACAATCAGCCGATATGATTAATAGTACAATGTTTATGAAATACCTGATATATTTTGTTGTACAAAAGAAAGAATAACTGATTTGCATATTTAGACAGGGAGGAATCATATGACCATATCTGCTTCCAATACAAACTATGACGCTTTATTAAAGTGCTTTTACTCTTCAAACCGCTCTGCCAGAGTGAGTTATACACGCCCAACACTAAACACAACCGAGCTGGTAAAAGCAGATTCCGAGGCAATGCACAAAATTGCCAAAAACCTGCGGGATTTGGAGTACAGCACAGACAACGGAACAGCAATTTATAATAATGTAAAAGCCCTGGTTGAAACCTACAACAATCTGGTTGACAGCACGGACGAGATCAATTCCAGTAAAATTACCAGACTGCAGAAAAACCTTTCCAACACGCTGAAGGACTACAAAGATGATCTCGAAGATATCGGCATCAAAGTGACCTCTTCCGGCAAGCTGGAATTGGACAAATCAACGCTTTTAAGCACATCCGCATCAAAGATCGGAAAGGTTTTATCAGATTCACAATTTACAGAGCGCACTATAAGCTATACAAAACGAATTAACCGAATCGCTGATAATTTGCTGCACACAGGCTCTTCTGCCGGAAAAACCACCGTGCAGACTGACAGTGTGGAAACAGACAGCGAAGAGACTGACAGTGAAGAGACTGCGGCGATTCTCGCTTCTCTGTTCTCATCAACGATTGACGTAAAGCTTTAAATTTAAAAAGGAGAGATCGAAGTTTTTTTCTGTTTTTTCCTTACCGCCAATACCGCGGTGAGAAGAAACACGATCACAACGGAGATAATCTGCGAGGTTGATAAAGCCCCTAAATTCCCCCGAATCTGATCTCCCCGGAAAAATTCAAGGACAAAACGAAAAATTGCATATGCATATCCATAGATAAAGATGCTGTTTACGGCATCTTTATTTTTCATGGAACGGCGGAAAAGATACCCTGCCAGCAAAAAATTAATCCCGGCTTCGCATAACTGAACCGGAAACAGCGATACGTCATTTGGCGCAAAAAGCGCATTGTGGTAAACAATATGCGGAAAGCCATTGTACGGAATGCCATAACAGCAGCTTGCAAAGTGACATCCCACCCGTCCAAACGCATGCGCTATCGGCAGGGCAAATATGCATTGGCCCACATAGGGCAGCACGGAAATGCGGAATCCCTTCTCCAGCACAAGCAGCCCCAGTACACCCCCGATCAAACCGCCATAAAAAACAAAGCCTGAACCAAAAACCATCTTTGCGTATGCTGCATCTGCCATCCTGCTCCAATCAATCTCCTTAAAATTCTGGAGCAGATAGAGCAGCTTCGCGCCGGCCACACCAAAGCCGACAATGACTGCCGCAATAATATATGCGTCGTTGACATCCAGCCCCTTCTTTTTTACCGTATAAATAGAAAAAAAGCCTGCCGTAACAATTCCCACGGCAATGCAAAGCCCATACATCGGTATATGAGTTCCCGGAAAATATAACATTTGTTTTCCTCCCCGCACAAAGAAAAGAAAACTGCCCTGTATTGGGCAGTTTTACTGTTTTTCACTATAAATTTTCTATAGATATTCTAAAGGAATCCCTAAAGAAGCTGCGCATCCAACACATGCAATGTATCCAATTACGGAAAGAACAACACCTATGATGGAACAAGCCAGACCTGCAGTAGCCATACCTGCCTTTTCCGGATCACGTCTTCCAAGCGCTCCTAAAACAATGCCAATAATACCAACAACCGGACCAATATACCAGATCCAGCATGTAACAATCGAAATAATACCCAATACCAATGCTGCGACTGCCATTTTCATTTCTCCTTCCTGTGTATTAAAAAATTCTTTTATCCGATCAGGAATCCAGAAAACCCTGATCTTGCTGCGTCCCCCGCATGCAAAGCATGCACGGCTCGGTTACCATTATGCCATAATTCGACATATCATGTCAATGTTTTTTTAAGATTTCTTTAAGATTTCTTTAAGGTTGACATTGTGATAGAATCGTGATAAATATGATTATAAGCCGCCCCCGGACAAACAGCAAAACCACGGGAAGGCGGCTGGCCAGACACAAAAAATAAATAACGCAAAGGAGACCTCCCATGAACCAAAAAGAAATTCTAGCTGTCTTAAAAGAGCTTGCCATCTCTGCAGGCCGCACCATCATGGAAATCTACGAAACCGACTTTGATGTGGATTACAAAGCAGATGAATCACCGCTCACCATGGCGGACAAAAAGGCAAATGAACTGATTGTAACAGGGCTGGCAAAATCTTTTCCAGATTATGCCATTCTTTCCGAAGAGGTAAAAGATGATAAAAAAAGAATGGAAAATGATTACTGCTTTATTGTAGATCCGTTGGATGGCACAAAGGAATTTGTCAAACGAAATGGTCAGTTTACCGTTAATATTGCGCTGGTGTACCAAAAACGTCCGGTTGTCGGCGTAATTTATGTGCCGGTTACAAAAGCGCTTTACTTTGCTTCAACAGAAGAAGGCGCATATCTGCAGCAGGGAGACCATACCCGAAAGCTCACCGTTTCCGACAAGTTAGATTCCCTGATCTGGGTAGGAAGTAAATCCCATTCCTCTGAAAAAGAAGAAAACCTGATTGCCGCACACAAAGAAAAAATCGCAGAAACCATCTCCGCAGGCAGTTCATTAAAGGGCTGCATGGTTGCCGAGGGAAAGGCAGACGTATATTATCGCTTCGGCCTGACATGCGAATGGGATACTGCTGCCATGCAATGCATTGCAGAACAGTCAGGCGCGCTCTTCCGTCAGATGGACGGCACGGAAATGCTGTATAACCGCGATAACACGCTGAATGAAAAAGGGTTTTATATCGTAAACCGCCCAGAAAACATCTGGGTATAAAAACCCATAAGCAAATTAGCTTTCGACAATAAGTAATCCATAAACAAATTAAGCTTTCGGCGATAAGTAATTCATAAACAAATTAAGCTTTCGGCGATAAACAATTCATAAACAAATTAAGCTTTCGGCGATAAATATAGGAAAACAAAAAAGCACTCCAAATTTTTAAACATTGGAGTGCTTTGCTTCTGTGTTACCTCTCAGCTTTTAATAACAAGCTTGAATTTTCCTTTTTTGGTATTTTTATCACACCCGGCCGATAAACTGACCGATAATGTCTTACCGGACTTCACCTTAAAGGCTGTCAAAATCCCCTCAGAAACCTCAATCTGAAAATGTTGTCCATCACTTTCATCCTGCGTCACCGTAATATATTTTTGATATTTTGAAGGCACCGTTACAGAATAGCCAATATCATCTGAAGTAATCTCTTCTAATGTATTTTTCTTTTTCGTTGCCGTTCCGATTGTCCCTTTGACGTAAATATCTGCGTCCCCGCCCTCTGATACGGAAGCCGAGGTATATTGTACTGTTGTATCCGTGACATCCGCATTTGCAGATTTATATATTCTGACAGCCGTCGGCGCCGTTCCAACATGCACTTTTGTTACGGCGTAATCAGTCTGTCTGTCGAGGCATCCCTGTATATCATATACAGACTGCGGGTAATACAATACCCACACATATACGTCCCCTTCTGCTTTCGGTGAAATAGTCACTTTACTTCCGGAAGCCTTTGCCTTCACAATGCTTTCTGCATCATCATCTGTCGTAGTGGCTGTTCCATCAATTCCCAGGGATGGCTTAACAAAATCTGTGGTAACAACAGCAACATACTTTCCTTTTGTCACCGATTTGACTGTACCCTTTTTCTTATTCAGCCATGCCCATGAATACGTTTTCTCCATATCAATATACAGGCTTCTTGATTTATAATTAGTCCGTACCCCGTCCACTTTCACAGAGCCGCCGTTGAGGTAAACCTCCGTGCCATTCACTCCCGGCCCTGTCGTTTTTTTCGAATCCGTATATAAATTGTAGGAAGAAACCTTGCTCAGGCAGCTCGACAAACACCGCACGGCCCTCTTCACAGCAGCGCTTTCTTCCGCCTTTTCTGCATATGTAATCTCTAGCTGCAGCGCCTCCCATGCATCGCTTCCCGCAATTTTTTCCACCGTACTCTGTGTCAGCTTCTTTGCCTGTGCTAACAGATTATCCAAAGAGCTTGTGTCGTCATCCGTATCGGACGTATATGCATAAATTCGCGCATTTTTTACTATTTTTAAATTCTTTGACGTGGCATCCGCCCATGCGCTCCCCAGATAATAATATGTCTGGCCGGCGCTTTCGGAAGCTCCGCTGGTGCCTTCTGTGTCAAAATAGGCTGTTCCGCCCTCTGTGTTCGTCAGCGTCACAATAATACTGAAATACTGCCCTTCCTGCAATGCCACAGAAGTCCCCAGATCAATCATATGAAATCCCGCCGCCAGATTAGAAACGGTAGTAACGGATTTTTTGGTTCCGCTTGCAGGAGAAGACATTGCCGTATCACTAACGTATACAGTTACTTCTGCGTCAATGGCATTTCCAACTGCATAAATGCCTGCTGCCTTCAACGTCTCATCCTCTTCAGACTGGTATACGTTTGCTGCTGTAACAGCAGAATCCCCTAAGGAAAAATAAGCGTGACCGCTGCCGCCTGTATACTGATACGTGCGTCCGTAGGAATTGCTGTCGGTCATATCAAAGGCGCCAATCTGCGAAAGCGACGGCTCATAGTATGACATCCAAAAATATCCGGCACTGTCTAAGCCACTGCCCGTTCCCCAGCTGTTCCGAACCAGCCATGCCCCATCACCAACAGGTTCGTTGGTAAAATTATCTGAAGAATAGCTGTCATCCCAGCCAATAATACAGATGCCATGGTTTACGCTTCCCCCTTTGGAGCAATAACTGAACCCGCCGGATGAGATATCAGATGAGATCTCATTGTAATAAGCATCATTGGAATAATATGACGCCGCTGCCGCACCGTAAGCCTTAATCATGCTCTTAACTGTTTCCACATTGCTGGCAGTGGTGCCGCTGTAGCTTGAAAGATATATATAATCATGCAGCTGCGCTACCGAAGAATACCTCTGTTCCTCTGACAAAGTCCCCATCGCAGATGTTGTGTCGTACGGCGCCTGTTCCTCAAACTCCATTCCGCTGCTTCTCGCCAGATAATCCGCCACCTGAGCGTTATTGCCGCCAGTGTATGCAGCCTTTGCGGATGTCTTTTTATCACCGTCGCCATATGAAATATCCGTTTTTTCCGTAGAATATGAATTATGTGCAAACCATGCCAGGTGCCTTTCCGACAAATCAATCGTACTGGTCGTATAATTTCCGGTCGTGATAGAAGAATTATTTTTTACAATATTCGTCTCAATCGCTGCTGTTGCGGCAAATGCCCAGCACACTCCCCACGTTCCCTGATTCCTGACCTCTGACGGAACATAGGAACTGGTATAGGCAGAAGAGCTGGAAGATTGTTTGAGCTTTATCGAACCCTCAATACTCTCTATGACGCCGCCATCCTCCACCGCTTCCTCTGATTTTGTCAGCGACGCAAGATCAACCTCTTTTCCGCTGCTGTCTACATATTTCGTATTCTGCAGTCCATATGCAGACACACTTCCCTTGTTTACCACAGAAACCGTCTGCATCCCCTTGACACCGCTGCCGGATGAGACCGCCTTACAATCCGCCGGCGACACTGCAGCTGCCGAGGCCGAGGCGTTCTCTGTAAGATTCCCCTGCACCAGGCTCAGCGCCAATGACAGGATTAATCCACCGGCAAGCATTTTTTTACATATGACTTTTCTTTGCATTGCTCTCATCCTCCTTGATTTTTCAATGCGCCATCTTCAATCTGTAAACCGAATCAATGGCTGGGTTGTTTGTTTTTGATGGTATGGACTGCTGTCACAATCCCTGTAAAAGTTCCAGAATTCCTTCAGGCTGACGGTTGGCATTGGCAAGCATTGCCTGTATCGCCTGCTCTATAATAGACGCTGCTGAAAGCGTTACTATCTCATCCGCCATATCCAAATCCCGTATTCTGCTCTCTGATTCCTGCAGATTTTCCGAGGTATACGCATTGACTTCCCTTGCATGCTCCATTCTGTTATTGTATGCACCAAATAAGCTTCTCTGTGCCGATACAATCTCAGATGCCTGCTGAACGGCCGCAATCGCCTGGGTCGCTTCCTTGCCCGTCAATACATTGGTGTCCTCAATGCCGAGATTTCCAAGCCGCAGCGATTCATATACCAGATGAATCACCTGTCCGGCATTCGCACCTTCCTGAATCAGCAAATCGTGGGTTGTCTTATAGACCGGCACATCAATCATACTGGTTTTTGCAGTGGTGCTGTACATATACTGATAGGAACGGGAAGGCGAATTGCTGGACTTATTCCCTTCATAAACATCAATGACCGTGCTTGTATTCAAGGCATCCTGCACCCGCTGCATCAAAGACTCCGCCGTGTCATCATGATACACCGATACCGTCATCGTTATGGTGCCGACGGATGTGCTGGTCCGCCCGCAGTAATTATATGCACTGTCTGCCTGCAGGGAAAAGCTCAGCACCACATAACCGTTGCCATCTGCATCCTTTGTCAGGGAATAGCCGGTGGAATTTGTGATAGAACTCGTTACACCAGCAAGCGTTGCCGAACCGTAATAAAGCAGCGTAGATTTTCCCTTATATTGTTTGCCATTTGAAGTATAGGTGTAATATTCCCACCACTTTCCTTCATCCTCTTCGTCTTTGTCCGTACTGTAATAATACAAGCTGCTGGATGTCGCCGTTACCCCTCCGATGCCCGGCATGGTAAAATGAAGCGTCCACCCCGTATTCTCTGTCGTATCCGTATAAGTGGGACAGCCAGTCACATTTGTCCCGTTTTTTACATCCGCTTCAATCCAGTCTGTATCGTATTCCTCTACATTGCGGTCACTGGCAAGCTCCGCCAGATAATTGGTGCTGACCGAAAAAGATACCCCCGATGTCGATGTATATTCAACATACTCCGAAGAACCCACACCTGTGCTGTAACGGACGCCATCTACCGCTTTTGCAATATCTTCTACCGTTGCCTGCTCCAGCATGGTCCAGCCAATTTTGTAGTTAATCCCGACTGCATCCGGATACTTGGTGTAATCCATGTAGTCCGCTATATTCATGCTAAAGCTCAGCGACCCCATCTCATCCCAGCTCACCAGCTCCGTCTCATAGTTTACATTATCATAACCCGTCCATGTTACCTTAAAACCATAGGTGTCCGGATCGGCCGGATCCGTTCCCTGTACAGCAATGGTATATCCGCCATAGGCAATGGCTCCTTTGTTTGTGTTATCTACATAAAGGGTCTGGCTGGAACTGCCGGTCAGCGTAACCGCCTGCTTCGACTCGGTTCCAATCTGCACCTTGTTCTGGTTTTCTGTGTCCCATATTTTAATTGTATTATATTCTGTTTCCGTAAAAATCCGGTCGATTTCTTCTTTTAACATCTGTACCTCAGCATCCAGGCATTCCCTGTCATCTGAAGTATTTGTATCATTTGCCGCCTGGACAGCCAGCTCCTCAATCCGGTGAAGTATATCCTGTACTTCCGCCAGAGCCGCATCCGCCACCTGTACATAACTGATACCCTCTTCAACGTTCTGCACACCGCGGTCAAGGCCCCGTATCTGGCCCCGCATTTTTTCAGAAACGGAAAGTCCCGCTGCGTCGTCCGCAGCACGGTTTAGCCTATATCCGCTGCTGAGCTTTTCCAGACATTTTAATTTGGATTTTTCAACTCCCTTTAATGCCCTATTCGCCCCCAGCGCCGACATATTGTGCTGAACCTGCATTTACCTTCCCCCCTTAAAAATGCATTTGCCGTAATACCCATAACAAACCGCTGCACCCAGATAAAATTAAAAATCAAAAAAGTTTTTCCCAAAGCTTTCTTTCGTATTTTTATGTCTTTTGTGGTAGCGTACTCCCCGCTTGTTTTTTTTCTGTCCGTCTGCCGTCTTTTGTTCGTAATTCCGGTTGCGCCGTCTGGTCTTTTTCCGTCCTGCTTTCCGCTCACGGCTGGCATTGCGCAGATTCCGCTGATAATTCCGTCTGCCCCGCTTGCTGCGGTAACCGCCGCTGGGACGCCGCTTGAGGCTGATATGCGGCAAATGAACCCTGCGAATCAGTAGCGTCAATAAAAAGATCACGAAAACCGCCGCCAAAAGCAAAAGGATTATCCGCACAATCCGAAACTGGAAAAATCCGGTTATTCCATTTTTTATTTTTCGCCACAAATTTGCTTTCTGCGCATCGCTTTCTTCTGTCGCCTTAATGCTCTCAATCTCCTGATCTACTATCTGCCGTGAAGCAGAATCCAGCTCAATCCGGCTGTCAGAATCTTTCTTTGTATATATTATATCGGTCGATCCCACGGTTTTCCCGCCATAGGTATAAGTGACCGTGCCAATTACATTGTCACCCTCCGCCAGCGTAACGTCCTCGTTGTATTTAATCTTCTGCTTTGCGCTTGACAGCTCCACGCCCTTCGGCAGAACGACAGAGGACTCTGTATCGAGATGAACCGGGGATTCCTCTGTGTTAAAATAGCTTCCATAGGTGTTAAATAATTCTCCGGTAACTGTGCTCTCTTCCCCATCCAGCGTATATTTTTCATAGTTCTCAAAGCCAAAATTCAGCAAAGACGTTGTATCTGTGTATTCGTTTGGCTCACCGTAATCCGGATTGGATGACTTCATCACGACGCAGACCAGCTGCATTCCATCCTTTTCCGCATAGGTTACCAGCGTGTTTCCCGCAGCCTGGGTATACCCTGTCTTACCGCCAATACAATATTTATACTCATATTCCGGATGCTGGTAACCATTAATCATCTGGTGATGGTTATTCCATGTCCGCTCCATCTTATGGGTATTGGTCGGCTCCATCAGATAGCTTTTCGTTCCGGTTATCTTGCGGAATGTCGAATTTTTAAACGCCTCCCTGGAGATCACCGCCATGTCATACGCACTGGTATAATGCTTTGTATCCGGAAGTCCGTTCGGGTTGTTAAAGTGCGTGTCCGTCAGGCCAAGCTCCGCCACCCTCTCATTCATCTTCTGGACAAACTTTTTTGTGCTTCCGGAAATATGCTCTGCAACGCCCAGACAAACCTCATTTGCTGACTCCAGCATAATCGCATACAGACACTGCTCAACGGTCATTTTCTCACCGACATCCGTATAGATCGTAGAGCTTCCGGATTCAATGCCGTATACAGCAGATTCTGAAAAGGTAACCGTCTCGCTCATGGAGCAGTTCTCTGCTGTCAGCATAGCCGTCAGAATTTTTGTGATACTGGCGGGATACTGTTTTTTGTGGCTGTTCAGCTCATATAATACCAATCCGGTAGACAGCTCCATCACAACCGCAGACTCGCACGAAAGCGTGCTTTCTTTCGGCCCGGATGGCCAGCTGACCTTTTTGCTGCTCTTTTTTTGGGATTCCGAAATCAACGTCCCGCCGTCGGAAAGTCCGGCAGCGGAAACGGTATCCGTCAGCAGCAGGGCACTGCACAATATTGCGAACAGCATTACATGCAATCGTTTCTTTCTCTGATCTTTTGTAAAAAGTTGCTTCCTTTGCAGTGCCGCTCCCACGCGGTGCTCTCTTTTCTTCTTATGCATTTATTTATCCCTTATAATCAAATCGGTATACAGTAACAGATAACGGCGGCAAATTCATCATGATGGAATATTTTTGGCCGTCGTACGCTTTCTTTTTGGCCGTCAGTGTCTTTGCATTGGCGATGCCATTGCCGCCAAAACGCTTTTCATCTGATGACAGCAGCATGGTATACCTTCCCTGGCTCGGAACGCCCACCAAAAATTTATCACGCTGTATCGGCGTAAAATTGCAGACGAAAAGCAGCTGGTTTCTCTTGGATGCGCCGCGTCTGACAAAGCTGACAACACTCTGCTCCGCATTGTCTACACTCATCCATTCAAATCCCATCACATCATAATCATTGATATATAGTGCCTCATATTTTTGGTATAACACATTTAATTCCCTGACATAGCTCTGCATCGCTTTATGCTGCTTCTCACCCAGCAGCTCCCAATCCAGACTGCGCTCTTCACTCCACTCGCGAAGCTGCGCAAATTCCTGTCCCATAAATAACAGCTTTTTGCCCGGATGCCCATACATAAATCCGTAGGCTGTCCGCAGACTGGCAAACTTGTCATCCTCCAGACCCGGCATTTTGTTAATCATGGAACATTTTCCATGTACCACCTCATCATGCGACAGCACCTGAATAAAATTCTCACTGTATGCATACTGCATACTAAACGTCAGACGGTGATGGTTCCCGGAACGGAACAGCGGGTCCATTGACATATATTCAAGAAAATCATTCATCCATCCCATGTTCCATTTAAACGTAAAACCAAGCCCGCCAAGCGCAACCGGTGAGCTGACGCCTGCCCACGCCGTAGATTCCTCTGCAATCATCATTGCACCCGGAGCGCGCTCTTCACACTGTGCATTCATATGATGGAAAAATTCAATCGCATCATAGTTTTCATTGCCCCCGTCTTTATTCGGAAGCCATTCCCCATCATTTTTGCCATAGTCCAGATACAGCATCGAAGCAACCGCATCTACGCGCAATCCGTCAACGTGAAACTCATTCAGCCAAAAAAGCCCATTGGCTAACAAAAAGTTTTCTACTTCTTTTTTCCCGTAGTTAAAAATATAAGTTCCCCAGTGCGGATGCTCCCCGCGGCGCTTGTCCGGATGCTCATACAGGGGTTGTCCGTCAAAATTTCCAAGGCCATGTGCATCTTTTGGAAAATGGGCAGGTACCCAGTCAAGAATAACGTGGATGCCCTTTCCATGCATGTAATCCACAAAATACATGAAATCCTCCGGCGTACCATACCGCTTGGTTGGCGCATAGTAGCCCGTTACCTGATATCCCCAGGAACCGTCAAACGGATGCTCTGCAATACCCATCAGCTCAATGTGGGTATATCCCATGTCCAAAACATAGTCTGCGATCATCGGCGCAAGCTCACGATAGTTGTAAAATCCGTCCTCCGTGCCGTCGTCTTTCTTTTTCCAGGAGCCGATATGCATCTCATAAATTGCCATCGGCTCTTTCCGAAGGGTTTCTCTCGTTTCTTTTCTGCGGGCTGCCATCCATTTGGTGTCTTTCCATTGATACCGTGTCAGATCTGCCACGACAGATGCATTGTTCGGACGCAGCTCAGCGCTGTTGGCGTATGGGTCAGCTTTCATCAGCAGCTCTCCCTTACGCGTTAAAATCTGAAACTTGTAAACAGCGCCCTCGCCGACTCCCGGAATGAACAGCTCATATACACCGGATACCTCTAATGTACGCATCAGGTGAAGCCTTCCATCCCACATATTGAAATCCCCGACAACGCTCACCGCTCTCGCATGCGGCGCCCACACTGCAAAATAAGTACCCTTGATGCCGTTTATTGTCATTGGGTGCGCGCCAAGCTTTTTATAAATTTCATAGTGCTTTCCCTCTGCAAAAACGTACAAATCCGCACTGGTAATCTGCGGGGAAAACGAATACGGATCGTGTGTAACAACAACGTCGTTTTCACCGTAACAGATACGAAGCTGATAATCGCTGGTATAGTTTTCCCCGTCAACATAATATCCGAAAAAACCGCTCCCCGGTTCTACCTCTTCCAGCTCCAGCTCATTTTCTCCCTTTGCGTCTGTCACAATAACGCGCTGTGCCTCCGGCCGGTATACGGTAAATACCTGCCCTTTCCCAAACTGATGTAATCCCAATATATTATGCGGCGCATTGTGGCAGCCTGCCAACAGCTCGTCAAACTCTACCCAGTTAATCCACTGATCCATTTTTTCCTGCATATGTTTTACCCCCATATTTTATTCCGCAATTCCGTAAGTTTCTATACCTCTGAAACCAAATTACTGGTTACCGCCGCTGCCATCTCTTCTGATTTCTTTTCCGCATCCTGCAGGGACTCTCCAACAACACCGTAATAAAACTTGATCTTTGGCTCTGTGCCGGAAGGTCTGACGCACATCCATACATTGTCTGTCATATCAAAATAGAGTACATTTGATTTCGGCAGCCCGGTCGGTTTCACTGCTCCGGTTTCCAGATCCGTAACCGTTCCCGTCTGATAATCACGGAATGAGGTTACGCGGTGACCGCAAAGCTCTTTCGGCGGGTTTGTCCGGAGAGTTGTCATGATCTGCTGAATCTTCTCCAGCCCCTCAATCCCTTTCATCGTAACTGCCTGTACGCCGTCTTTATAATAGCCATATCTCTCATACATCGCAATCATTGCATCCCAGAGAGTCATGTTCTTTGTCTTGTAATACGCTGCTGCCTCGCACAATGCCATGGTAGCGACAATCGCATCCTTATCTCTCGCATGTGTCCCGATCAGGCAGCCGTAGCTCTCTTCAAAACCGAACAAATACTGTCCCTTTCCGCTTGTCTCAAAGCCCAGAATCTGCTGTCCGATATACTTAAAACCGGTCAGGACTTCAATCAAATCCACATCGTAATATTCTGCGATTGCATCCGCAAGATTTGAAGTTACAATCGTCTTGATCAGCTTTCCATCTGCCGGAAGCCCTCTCGTCTCCTTTATCTGAGAAATTTCATAATCTGCCAGCAGGCAGCCTGACATATTTCCGGTAAGTGTAATATATTCGCCGCTCTTTGTATCTTTTACATAAACCCCCAGCCTGTCTGCATCCGGGTCGGTTGCAAGCACAAGATCGGCATCCTTTTCCTTTGCAAGCTTCAGCGCAAGCTCAAATGCCTCCGGCGCCTCCGGATTTGGATAGCTGACGGTTGGAAATTCCCCATCCGGAAGCTCCTGCTCCGGTACTACATAAACATTCTCAAAACCAATTTCTTTCAAAACGCGTCTTGCCGGAATATTTCCGGTGCCGTGGAGCGGCGTATAGACAATCTTAAGCTCCTTGCCCATTTCTTTTATGCTGTCCCAATGGATTACCTGCTTCTTTAACTCTTCAATATATTTGTCGTCAATCGCTGCGCCAATCTGCTCATACAGCCCTTTTGCTTTCGCCTCAGACTTGTCCATTGTTTTCACTGCCGCATAATCCGTAACTGCTTTTACCTCATCCATAATGCCGCTGTCGTGCGGAGGCGTAATCTGTGCGCCGTCCTCCCAATATACCTTGTAACCATTGTATTCCGGAGGATTGTGGCTCGCCGTAATATTAATGCCCGCCGTACATTTTAACTCTCTGACCGCAAAAGATAATTCCGGTGTCGGACGAAGGGATTCAAATACATATGCCTTAATGCCATTTGCAGCAAGGCAGAGCGCTGCCTCATCGGCAAATTCCGGAGACATTCTGCGTGAGTCAAATGCAATCGCCACTCCCTGCGGCTGCTTTCCCGCCTTGATAATATAATTGGCCAGCCCCTGCGTTGCCTTGCGGACTGTATATATATTCATACGGTTGGTACCCGCCCCGATAATGCCGCGAAGTCCTGCCGTACCAAATTCCAAATCCTGATAAAACCGCTCTTTGATTTCCTTTTCATCTTCCGCAATGGATTCTAATTCTTTTTTCGTATCCTCATCAAAATAAGGGTTTGCCAGCCATGCCTCATAGGTTTCTCTGTAATTCATGAATAAATCCTCCTTCTTTTAATGCGGGCTGCACTGCACAGCCTCAGTGATGCCTCTTTCCTCTGTTTTTTTAGCATATCATGTTCCCGTCCGTCTTGCAAACAAAATACTGCATTATTTCGTCCTTCCTGCAAACAAAATAATCAGTCGCTGGAGGTTGTCGCCGATGGCGTCGCTGTCGCTGACGATTCCACCAGATCATCAAACGAAAGCGTAACATCCTTGTCGTCATCCAGAATATCAACGGAATAACTTTTTGTGACATATCCGTCATCACTCAGCGTTATGGTCTGGGAACCAATGATTTTTGTAAATGTACACGGAGTAAGCCCTTTATATACATTATCCAGATAAACTTCAACCCCCACCGGCGCAGAAACCGTAATGGTATGGTCACTGTCAATCTGTTTGGTAACTGTATCATCATCGCTTTCCGAAGATTCTGTCGCCGATGGCGTTGCTGTCGCTGACTCATCATCCTCCGTCTCCGCCACCTCTTCAACAAGGTCAATCGTTATCGTCTTGGAAGGCTCCTGTACATTCAGCACGCCGGAATACGTCTCGTAGCCGGTCAGCGAAACCGTGATATTATATTTCCCGTAATTTAATGTAATTGGCTTTGTGTAATCAACCGATGTGCCGCTTATGGTCAGATCGGCGCCATCCGGCACAATGTTAAACGTGATCTCCCCGATATTGGTTGTCGTTGCGACATAGTCGCTAAAATCAACCTCAACCTCTTTATCATTTTCGACATTTACTGTCTTGGTTGCCGTCATGCCTTTCTTTGTCAGCGACAGGCGATACGTGCCCTCTGCCGCTGTAATCAACATATTTTCTGTGATCTGGACAATGATTTTATTGCTTACAACCGCCATTCCGCCAACGAAGTCATCATAATTTTTCAGACGGATGTAACCGTGCCCGGAGGTCCTCACAACTGAGTATACATAGATTCCAATGCCGCGCACAGTCAAAACATCCTGATCACTGTATTCCATCTGGGAGATTTCTTTTTCGCCCGACGAGAAAAAAGTCGTATCGGTATATTTGTAACGCTCTCCTGCCACTTTCATCATGCTTTCATCACTGGAGAAGGAGAATTTGGAAACATCCTGATATTCCCACGCATCTTCCGGCACTTCTGCCGTCACAATCTTCGCATCCCTGATCTGATAGGAAATGTCCAGAATCATCCCCAGTGAAACCGATTCGCCGGAAATCTGCTCTTCGTATTTGTCCGTAATAACAGAGGAAGAACCATATGTCAGCGTACTGACTATGCTCTGGTCCATATCCTGTATCAATAACTGTTTCTGTTCCTGATCGTTTTCTACAACAATTCCCCTTAATGACTGCGTCTGTTCTGCCTCCGCCTCACTCCCGCTGTCTGTCGCATCGCTTTTTGCAATGCTGCACCCGGTTACAGACAAAAAAATCAGTAAAAGACAGCCAAAAAGGACTGCATGATATCTGCTTGTATCTTTTTTCACACGAAAACCCCATTTCGAATTGTTTTATGGCAAGCGCCCGTACAACGCTTTTTCGTTCATTTCATCATATCATAATCGGAACTAAATTAAAAGTCCTTTTGCCGCTTGTAAAAATTTTCTTCTGTCCTCTTCCTGTGATGCTATCTTTAACAGTTTTTCATAGTTTTTGCCCGACATCCATGATTTTTTACCATTGTAATAAAAGTTAATCTGCTTCCAGAATTTTTCTGGAAAGAGAAGCAGCACATACAAAAGCTCCGCCTCTTCTTTTTGTAACGGGCGCTGCTTTTGATAGGCTTCCAGCTGCATCAGCCCAAGCTTTGTGTTCCAGCTGTTTTTCTCCATTGTTTTTCGCAAAAAATCATACAGATCATTAATCTGGAGTCCAATCTGTGCATTTTGAAAATTTGTCGTAAAAATATACTTTTCCCCAAAAATTACATTGTGATAATTATAGCTTCCGTGACATACGCTTCCCCTGTCCTTTTTTGTCTGGTTAAGCTTCTTAAGGTCAAGCTTCTCAAGATATTCCTCTGCTTCCTGCGCCTGTTCAAAAAAATGCTGAAACTGCTGCAGAATGCACATCTCCATATCGTTTTTTTTCTTTTTTTTGCGGATATAATTATACGCATGCTTCATTTCCATTTTTCTTTTCTGCAGCGTGTTTTCCAGCATTTCATCCTCATGCCGGCCGCAAGCTGCGTCCTCTTCTCCAGAGGCAAAAGAAAAATCGCAAAGCAGGCCGTGCAGATACGCCAGATGCTTTGTGGCCTGATTTACATCATTTCTGTCCCGGAGGCTGCATTCCCTGCCCGGAAACCATTGCCTTAAAAGCATACGGTTTCCCTGTCCATCCCGTGTCAGCATTTCCCCTTTTTCATTTGGAATCCCTTTGTCAACCGCACGGCAGCCCTGTTCCATCAGCCGCGCCTTTACCGCTTCCTGAAACAGAAGATTTCTGACACTGTCCGAATAACCTGTCAATGTGTAGATACCGTTTTCCGCTTCTAAAAGGATTGCCCCACGTATTCTTTTCTTCCCGGTGAACGTGATGGGATATTCTTTTAAAACGTCCTCTATTTTTTCTTCCATGATAATCTCCATTCTGGAGCGTTTTACGCGACGAGGCGATGAGAAATTTGCGAAGGCAATTTCTCATCTGTCATCAAGGCTAATTTGTGACGCTCCGGCACAAATAGCCGTGTGAAAAATCAACACATCAGTGTGATTTTTCACACTACCCTCCTGCGAAATGTAGAGATAACTGCTCCTTTCATCTTATGCAGAAGGAAGGCAAAACATGCAGAAAAAAGGCGCCCCGGAGAGTATACGCTCTCTGGGGCGCCTTACAATGTCTGTCTGATTCGTCTTACAGCTGTGGTCCAGCGGAAACCAAAGCCTTTCCAAGTTCATTGCCTTCGTATTTTGCAAAGTTCTTGTTGAAACGCTGTGCCAGATCCTTTGCTTTTGCATCCCACTCGGAAGCATCTGCATAAGTATCGCGAGGATCAAGGATTCCGGAATCTACACCCGGAAGCTCTGTCGGCACTTCAAAGTTAAAGTACGGTACTTTCTTAGTCGGTGCTTTCAGGATGGAACCATCCAGAATTGCATCGATGATACCGCGGGTATCGCGGATGGAAATACGCTTGCCTGTTCCATTCCAGCCTGTATTAACCAGATATGCTTTTGCACCGCTCTTTTCCATCTTCTTAACAAGCTCTTCTGCATACTTCGTCGGATGCAGCTCGAGGAATGCCTGTCCAAAGCATGCAGAGAATGTAGGCGTAGGCTCTGTAATGCCGCGCTCTGTTCCGGCAAGCTTTGCTGTAAAACCGGACAGGAAATAATATTTCGTCTGTTCCGGAGTTAAGATTGAGATCGGAGGAAGCACTCCAAATGCATCTGCTGACAAAAAGATTACATTTTTTGCTGCAGGAGCAGAAGAGATTGGACGAACAATATTTTCAATATGGTTAATCGGATAAGATACACGTGTATTCTCCGTAACACTCTTATCTGCAAAATCAATTTTGCCCTCGGCATCCACTGTAACATTTTCTAACAGCGCATCCCGTCTGATCGCATTGTAGATATCCGGCTCAGACTCTTTGTCCAGATCAATAACCTTTGCATAGCAGCCGCCCTCAAAGTTGAAAACGCCGTTGTCATCCCAGCCATGCTCATCGTCACCGATCAGCAGACGCTTCGGATCGGTTGATAACGTTGTTTTACCTGTACCGGAAAGACCAAAGAAAATTGCCGTATTTTCACCATTCATATCAGTATTTGCAGAACAGTGCATAGAAGCGATACCCTTCAGCGGTAAATAGTAGTTCATCATGGAGAACATACCTTTTTTCATTTCTCCGCCGTACCATGTATTCACAATAATCTGCTCACGGCTTGTAATATTGAACATAGCCGCCGTCTCAGAATTCAGCCCTAACTCTTTATAATTCTCTACCTTTGCCTTAGATGCATTGTAAACAACAAAATCCGGCTTGAAATCCTTCAGCTCTTCTGCAGTAGGTTTAATAAACATATTTGTAACGAAATGAGCCTGCCATGCAACCTCGACGATAAAACGGATTGCCATGCGGGTATCTTTGTTTGCACCGCAGAATGCATCTACCACATAAAGCTTCTTATTGGAAAGCTCTTTTTGGGCAATCTTTTTTACTGCATCCCATGCTTCCTGCGTTGCAGGATGATTGTCATTTTTATACTCATCTGATGTCCACCATACTGTGTCTTTGGAATTCTCATCCATTACAATAAATTTGTCTTTCGGAGAACGTCCTGTATACACACCAGTCATTACGTTCACTGCTCCCAGCTCAGTTACCTGACCTTTTTCATAGCCTTCCAGTTCCGGCTTGGTTTCTTCTTCATACATAGTTTCATATGATGGATTATACACGAGCTCTGTAGTTCCTGTAATACCATACTGCGTTAAATCAATGTTTGCCATAGTACCTTAACCTCTTTTCTTTATTTTTATTTTTAATATATACTTATGCGTATAATGCATATAACTGCCAAATCACAAAGTAGCCTTTACCCTCTCTTCGCCCTTTTACCGTACAGCTGTTTGCCACTATAGGTAAGGCATTTTTAGTTCAGTATAGTGATTTTTACACCAAAAGTCAAGCATTTTTCTGCTCGTCAATCCAGTCCTGCAGGCGGTCCTGGATAACTGCGAACGGGCTGGGGCCAATCGAGAGGAAAAATTCATGGAAGTCTTTTAGGACAAATTTGTCTCCTAAACTATCCTGTGCCTCGTCCAAAAGCGCTTCAATCTCCAGATAACCGAGCGCATACGGCATATATGCAGCCGGTTCTGCCACCATCGAGTCAAAAATGGTCCGCGTACTGCTTTTGCTAAAGCCATAATCCTCCAAATACTCGTTTAACTCGTCGTAATCCCACCCCAGATAATTGACACCCAGATCTGCCTTTGCATACAGATAAAGGGTGGTAAGGGTATTTGCGCAGAGAAGATCTGCGACATCCTGATCAATTTCTGCCAGATCATAGCTGTATACCTCCGCATATGTTGCCCAGCCTTCTGTATAGCCGCTGACTTCAATCAGGCTGCGCAGCGGATTCGGATTCGTTTCGTTAAAGTAGCACGTCTGGTACAAGTGCCCCGGATAGCCCTCATGCGCAATCGTAGTAAAGGCTTTCGATAAATCATATTCATCACTGTTGTTGATATACATTATGTTATCCGTGTAGTTGTCAATCGCAGGCGTCAGATAAAATGCCGGGCTCATATACTCTTCCTGCGATTCATCTACCGTCTTTATCTCACAGGAAATGCTATCATCCAATGCCGGAAAGTCCTTTAAAATGGCCGTTTTCAAATGTTCCATCGCAGTCTGCGGCGTATCGTATTCATATGTGACATCCTGTGCATCATAATATGCGTCCGGCTTTTCCGAAACAATCTGCGCCATGACCGATGTTTCTTCTTTGATCTTCTCGTCCAGCAGCTCTTCAATTTCCTCCGGCGTGCGGCTTGAGCCCGTCTTGCGTTTTACCAGATAGGTATAGTATTCCTTTCCCTTTTCCAAATAAGACAGCCCGTTTTCATTTTTCCCGGTTCCTTTTAATTTTTTCAATCCCTTAACCAGCGTCTCGTAGGCCGGTATCATTTTATTTAAAATCGCTTCTTTATTTTTTTCAGAATATGTTTCTTGCTCCTTCTGCGTAAGGCCGTCCACTTCTTTTATCCGCTTATCAAAAACAGAGATCAGATAAAAATCCTCCGGCGTTTTTATCAGCTCGTTACACTGGTCAATAATCGCCTGCACCGTTGTGTCGCTCATAAAAATGCCGTCCTCCGACTTTTTCTTTTCCATCTCCAAAATCTGTTCAAAACAGTCCGGAACCAGTGCGACCAGCGCAAGATATTCCTCAACCTCTTCCTTTCCGTAAAAATTATATTCCGATAAAAGCACCGGCAGCTGCGCCTGCAGTCCGGAAGTTGGGCTAAGATATTCTGTATATTCTATAAAATCTGCTGACTCCAGATTCTGCTGATACATCAGATAAATGATATCATAGATTAGCTGCTGCTCCTGTGTCAGCTTGTCATAATCATAGGTTTCCAGCGTGGCGACCCGATTTTCAGAAACCATCAGGCTTGCCTCCAGAGCCTCTGTCGTATAGTCGCCCAGCGTCGGCTCAATTTCTTCAATGCCATATGCTTCCCGATCTTTAACTATATAGTTCAGCGTCACGGAATCATCCGTAACCTCTTCCCTGAAAATTTCCTGAATCAGCTCATCAAAATCACTCTGGGCCTCCTCCTCTGTTCTGGAATCCTCTACCTTTGGATGTGTAATCGTATCCAGCGATTCCTGCCCATTGTTTCCCTGATAATATATAATGCCGCCCAATGCAATCAGGCAAAGGCACAGCGCAAAAATCCGGATTCGGCGCTTTCCCCTTTTCCCGGAAGCGTCTTTCCATTCTACCTGAATCTGATCTCTTTTCAAAACAGCTCTCCTCTCTTTTTTGTAAAATGCCGCTAATATACTGTCTTATGTTCTCACTTTTCCTCTTCTGTAAAATACCATTAATATACCGTCCTATGTTCTCACTTTTTCTCTTCTGTAAAATACCATTAATATACCGTCCTATGTTCTCACTTTTTCTCTTCT
>JAJQGL010000110.1:40940-54746 GCA_021200535.1 Clostridiaceae bacterium
GTAAAATACCATTAATATACTGTCTTATGTTCTCACTTTCTATTTTGAAAGTCAATAGAGGCTATCTGCACTTTTTTCCATTCTAACCTCCATTCCGGAGCGATTTACCGCGAAGAGCCGACATAAATGTCAGATCTGCGTCTGCACTCTTTCTATTTATTTTTCTTTCTTTTGACGAATGCACCATCCCTGTAATTTTACATATATATGAATTAGCAGATAATATTATTCCGTTTTGAATTTCAATATATCCATGCCGGAGCAAAGTTATTTGCATATACAACGCGTGACCCGCGTTTAAAAACCAGCCAATAAACCGGCTTGAAGAAATGGAGGAAAACTATGAATACTATGAACCAGCGAATGATGTCTTCCGACTGCTGCCCATCTTCAAATTGTATGAACCAGAGAAATATGCGATTTGGGATGAACAATGCCAGAACCGGCTGCTCCCGCAACAGCTCTGAAGGCTGCGACGCAAATTCCAGCATGCACAATGACGCTATGCGCGGTATGCCGGTAGGTATGGGGTATGTTCCCTGGCAGCAATGGGAATGTGTCTACACCTTAGAGGAAGGCCTGAGCAAAGGAACTATATTCCCATCTCTGAATCTTCCGTTTTATGGCTGCATTCCGCGAGGCTATTACTGTAAAGGAGGGCAGTCATGAATATGAATCAAAAACAACTTCTTATGTATATTGACCAGGTGTCATTTGCCATTGATGATTTAATCCTTTTTCTGGACACTCATCCCTGCGACAAGGACGCCCTCGACTATTACCAAAAGCTGCGCAAAATGCGCAAAGAGGCCGTAAGGCAATACACGACAGAGTTTGGGCCTCTTACCATCACAGAGAACGAAAATGAATGCTATTGGGACTGGGTGAAAACACCCTGGCCATGGGAATGTTAAATAAATCCGAGCAGAACCGCTCAAGATTGGAGGAAATATGTGGAAATATGAAAAACGCCTGCAATATCCGGTTAATATTTCAAAGCCGAATGCAAAGGCAGCACAAATAATCATGAGCCAGTACGGCGGCCCTGATGGCGAGCTATCCGCTTCTATGCGCTATTTATCACAGCGCTATTCTATGAAAGACCGCACCATCATGGGGGCATTGACCGATATTGGAACAGAAGAGCTGGCGCATCTTGAAATTGTCGCTACCATTATTCACCAGCTGACCAAAGACCTCACACCAGAAGAGCTAAAGGCATCCGGCTTTGACAAATACTATGTAGACCATACGCTTGCCATCTGGCCGCAGGCTGCAGCGGGCATCCCATTTAACGCCTGTGAATTTCAGTGTAAGGGCGATACCATTACCGACCTTTATGAAGATATGGCGGCAGAGCAAAAAGCACGCTCTACCTACGAAAATATTTTGCGGTTAATCAAGGACCCGGAAATCTGTGACCCGATCCGCTACTTAAGAGAACGCGAGGTAGTCCATTTCCAAAGATTTGGCGAATGCTTAAGAAGAGCCCAGGATGACCTCGACAGCAGAAACTTTTATGCATTTAATCCGCAAATCGATACAAAACGCTGTTAAGCAGATTGTACGAAACAACGCTTAACTAAGTGGTATGAGACACTGCTTAACTAGGTGGTATGAGACGCTGCTTAACTAATCGATACGAAACACCGCTTAACTAATCGATACAAAACAACACATTTTTGTAACTTACCGTATTTAACACAATTTCCGGAAACGATGATTCAAAACATCCATTCCGGAAATTGTGTAGAAAGGATTAACTTCTGAACATTCAAAAGTGCTTTGACCATCTACTTATCTGGCTTTCCCAGTCTTGCTGCCATTCTTCCTCATTCAGCATCGCATCAAACACAGGTTCAAGAAAATTCTGCATTTCCTTAATAACTACGGAAAAATTAAGCGTATCATCTTTTATAGTTTTCAAGAAAAATTTCCAACGCTTCTGCATATCCTCGTCATCGGCAAGTGCAATTATACGCTTAAAGCTATCTTTGTCATAGGGCGTACCACGCCGCTGCAGTGTTTCAAAAATAGCAGATTGCAATTTTGCCCCCTCAAAATCAAATGTCCTTGAAAGATAATAAATATCGTAAAAATCTTTCATTCTGCCTGTCAGTTCAAAGCGCTGCAGTATAGCATCAAACTTTTCAGCAATAGTGCTTTCAAGAGAATAGGTTTTGATTACGGGAGCTTCGAATTCTGGAAGCTGTGTGTTGATTATTCGTTCTTCAGCACGAGGAACTATAATATCTCCCACGCCTATATCAACATTAAACGGTACACGTACATTTTTTATCTGAGCAATAATCTGAGTGCTAATACCGTGATATTTTCTCTGCGGAGAAATCTCCTCAAAGCCTTTTGCTCGCATTTCTATATAATCGTTACCTGTCGGCGTGTCGATGATTTTACAAATCAAATCTTTTACATCATCTATGGAATTAGAGTATCCACGGAGCAGAAAATCGACATCAATGGTAGCTCGACTTTCAAAATTAGTTAGAGTATAAATGAATAATCCACCTTTGAGTATTAGCGTATCCTCACACCCAGATTTCGATAGCTTTCTCAAAAATTCTTCCTGCACAAAAAGCTGTAAACATTGCTGATAGCTAATGCCTGATGCTTTTGCTTTGTTTCTAAGCTTTGCCAGAACGGAAGCTGCTATATCTGCCATTACAACCACACTCCAATCAATTCTTTAACCTTCTTCTGCACACGCAGTTTTTTTGCATACATCATAAGGTTTGGTATATTCTTTTTTGGGTCATTCACATACCCTTGTATTGCTTTATTGAAAATTTCTCTATCCATTTTACTCATATTTTTCAAAACATCACAAATTGTTCGGTCACGGTCATAAATCCGTACTTTTGTGAAATCAATCTCGCCTGTTGTTTCGCCAAGTGTAACTAAATCAGATTCCATACGGTATGCTCTGATGAATGGGTAATCTATGTTGGTTCGTAACTTAGAAACATTTCTGTCTATTGCAAAATTCCACTCAGAAGGATTTCTGTCACTGTACTTGTAATAGAATAGTGCTGTTTCCATACAAAACACGGCATCAGGGAACAAACTATTGATAATGACTACTTCGCTTGTTTCACAATTTTCAATCCAATGGTAGTAGCCACGCCTTATTCTTTCAATGAAACCTTCATCTAAAAATTGTTTTATATCTGCGTAGTATAGCTTAGCGTTTAGAAGTTCAGCAGTAGTCATTACATAATGATGCCGACTAAATAGTTTTCTTGCATTTTTAATATCATTTTCACGAAGCATTTGTCCACCTCTATTTAATTGCCTCAAGTTTGTTCAACTAATGGGTACTTTACTATATTCTATACAATTTCTCATAGAAAAACAATAGTAAACTACCCACTCAAAAAACTATCAAGTAGGCAGTTTACTATAAGAAATAAAGGTAATTTGTTCAAAACGTGCCAGAGATAACTCCCTGACACGTTTTCTTCTATACAGCCTATATTTCAAAAAAGGCTTCTGTATTTTTTTATGCTTTGCCTTGCTGTAAAAGCTGGCTTCTGCAAAAGCTTCTGTTATTTCTTTTTATATTTTGCCTTGCTGCTCAAACCGGCTTTCTTCAAAAGCTTTTTATATTTTGCGTATTTCGCTTTTGGCACGGTTACCGATGCTTTCTTGTAAGTTCCTTTGAAGGCCTTGGAACCGACGCTGGTAAGCGATTTTGAGTTAATTTTAACTGTTTTTAGCTTCGCTGCATTGTAAAATGCTTTTGCACCGATCTTTTTGATGTTGCTTCCAATGGTAACTTTCTTAAGATATTTGTTCCCCTTAAAGGCATTTTTCTGAATAGCCGTTACCTTAAAGGTATAACCATTAATCTTAACTGTGCTTGGAATGCTTACACTTGCAGCTTTCTTTTTCGTCGATGCAACATAAGTAACCGTTCCGCTTGTTGCGGAAGACTTCGTTACAAGATACTTCGCACCGGAAACAGTTTTTGTTGAATTTTTCTTCGGGAGACTGCTTGCCGGCGCTTCTGTCGCCGATGTGTCCGCTGCCGGTGTTTCTGTCACAGATGCATCCGCTGCCGCTGTCTCTGTCGGCGTTTCTGTCGGCGCTTCCGTAGGAACGGTATTAAACACGCTGCCATCTTCTGTCAAAAGATCAGAAAGCTCAAACGTAATCTCCAGTACCGAAGCATCTGTATTCGTAAATGAGAAATAATAATTACTCTTATTCACAGTAATATCACTGTCCCCAAGAATGGTCTTGCCTGCTTCCCATGCATTGATTGGACCGCCGCTATCTGCAACACCGGAAGAATCAATCAGATCGAAGCTGTCTGTACTTGTCAGTGCAAGCTCTGTGCCATTCAGCTTAATGCTTGTATATTTAATCTTACCGGAGGCTACGATTGATTTCGAAATGTTTCCATTCATGACGTCAATATCCTTCAGATAAATTGAAGTCATCTTCGTAAATGTGCTGACGCCCGCCGCCACAGCTTCATCCGACAAATCAGTCGAACAGTCAAATTTTACAGTGTATGTGCCTGCCTGCTGAACCGAAGCATAGACGCTTCCCAGCTCGGATGTATACAATGAATTGTCGGAGTCATTGTACATAACATAAAGACCAAGCTTCAATACATCATCTGACGCTGCCGCATTGACCGTTACCGGAATTTCAATGGATGTTCCAGTATTTGCCATGACAGTAATCGTTGTTTTTCCTTCACTTACGCCAACCACTTTACCGGTTGTAGAAACAGTTGCCACACTGTCGTCCTCAGAGTGATAATACAAATTCACAGCGGAAGGAGACGAAGTTGCTGCTGATGTTGATGCAGCAGAGATGGAAGCATTCAGGAATACGCCGCTTCCTTCTGTTACAGTTATGGCATTGCTGCTATCATAATCTGCCGTAATGGTTTCGTCCTCCGGATCCGCACTGGCAGTTACATTTACTGTGATTTCCTTTGAATAAGAGCCGTCCTGTGCAGAGGCTGTGATCGTTGTTGTACCAATGCCATGCGCACGAATTTTTCCGTTGTAAACTGTTGCAACCATGGCATCATCTGTCTTCCAGACAATCACATTATTGTTGTCCGCCGGCGTAATATTCGAAACAGTTACCGTTTCTTCCTCGCCGCAGTCCATGCTGATCTCTGATGCACTTAAATCAAAGCCTGTCAGCGCTGTCGTTTCAAGGTCACCCTTTACGATGTCCGTATAAGAGCTGTCAGAGGTATAATTAAACGCACCTCTCATAAATGCATAGGTTACTGTTGACTGCCATGGCACACATGCTTCTCTGTCCCAAAGGGCAAAGGTCAGCCCGGTACCGCCAAGACTCCGGTGGTCTCTGCCGCCGTCATCCCAATAGCAGCCGACAAGGCCATATTTCTTCAGCAGCAGGTTGACACCCTCTACATAATATGCGCGGTCAGATTCATTATCTTTGTCCGTAATACCATACTCGCCGATAATGACCGGGTATCCTTCATTAACGAAATATGTTTGCAAATTCTTAAAATCTTTTTCATATGAGGCAAAATACGATTCCTTAAACGTTCCGTTTGTATTATCCGTAAGTGTCACAGTGGATGGGTCATAATCATGGACCTCCAGCATCACACGGCCTGCCGAATCATCCGGCATCTCAAAACCAACAGTAGAATCGAGCGCATACCCAATATTTGTGTTCCAAGGCACGACGCAGAGCCATCTCTTGTCATTGTTGCCGCCGGTTGCACGCACCGTATCGACAAAGAGCTGATTTGCTTTCATGATATTTCCTATATAAGTCTCGGCCTCGGAAGCATCATATCCTTCATGGATTTCATTCATGTCACTAAAGATCAGATGCTCATCATAGTTTCGAAAACGTGTGGCAATCGTTTTCCACAGGCCGGCAAACTTTTCGTAAACCTTCGCCAGCTCATTCTCATCATCCTGAATCAGATTGAGCCAGTATGCTGCATCAGCGCCATCATGGTGCACATTAATAATGACATACATATCCTGCTCAATCGCATAATCCACGACATCCTGGATACGGGACATCCATGTCTCCTTAACGGAATAATCGTCATTGATCATGTTGCCCCAGGTCACCGGCACACGGAGCGTATTGTACCCGGCATCATGAAGCGTCTTGATATACTTCTTTGTCGTTTTCACGGACTGCCACTGCAGCTCCGCCGGATTCATATTAGTATGTCCGTCAAAGGTATTGCCCAGATTGATGCCCGCCCCCATCTCTTCTACAATCTCATACTGATCTAAATCGCGGAATGGCAATGGGTTTTCGTCAACGGTAACGTCGTTTGTAGAAGCCTCTGTATCTGCAGCAGATGCTGTCTGCGTATCCATGACGGTGCCAAAACCGGAAAGGCCGGTCACTGTCAAAGCAGCTGCCAGACAAAAGCTCAGCATTTTCTTGCTACTTTTTCTCATTTCAATCCTCCTTGTCTTTTTCCGGTATAGAAAATATATACCTGTGATGTGATTTAAAAAGTGATAGAACGCAGGGGGAGTTATCCTTTAGGGATAACTCCCCCTGCACAAATACAATCATCCGAAATCACAGCCCATAAAAGAGCCTGCTTTATTTAAACTTCTTGTATCCGGATGCCTTTAATTTCTTAAGGCTTGCTTTCTTGACAGAAGACTTTGCAGAAACAGTGATCTTCTTCTTGCAGCCCTTAAAGGCATTCTTTGCTACGCTCTTTAACTTCACGCTCAATGTCAGCTTTGACAGCTTCTTACAATTTGTAAATGCATTCTTTGGAATCTTTGTCATGTTCTTATTCAAAGTCAGCTTTGTCAAAGCGGTACAGCCGCTAAATGCATTTGCCGGAATGCTCTTAATCTTTGAGCCGAAGGTTACTGTCGTAAGCTTTGTTGATTTATAGAATGCCTTGGACGGAAGCTTCTTTAAGTTCGTCGCTTTGCTGAAGCTGATCGTTTTTACCTTCTTATTGCTGCTAAATGCCTTTGCGCTCACAGATGTTACCTTGTACGTAACCTTTGTACCGTCAACCGTCTGTGAAACTGTCTTTGGAACACTCAGGGAAGTCTTTTTCTTTCCTGCTGCGCTCAGTGCTGCAACCTGTACCTTACCTGCCGTTACTGTGCCTGCAAGAGTAGTTGCTGCTGTGGTAACCTTATATTTGTAATTTCCAGATGTAAAGGTTTTTCCTTTTTCTGTTCCAAGCGTCTGTGCTGTGTACTGATCTGCAGAGGATGCAAAGTCAACACCTGTCACCGTATAGGTGATCTCAATGCTGTCCGTCGGAATCGTCTTTAAGGAAGACCCATCCTTTAACAGGCCGATGTAAGTATCTCCAGCTGTATTGGTAACCTCTTCTCTACCCAGTGCCTGTGTTGTGCCTGACGCATCTGTATATGTGGTTGACTCATATGCGTCAACAAACATGAACATATAGCATTTTCCATTTGTATCATCCTGATCGGATTTTGTCGGCATAACATCATAGGTTGTAACGACATTGCCGTCGATCTTTAAAGTTGCATTGGTAATGGATACACCTGTCATGGATGTCGGGATATCCGTAGAAAGATACAGCATCTTGTAACCAATAGATTTTTTACCTGTCATCTCTAATTCCTGCAAATTCATGCCGGAAATCTTTGCCGTGTACTCAACGCCATTCTCTGTCATCTCTGCATCGGCAATCGTAACAGTTGTCTTTCCTACATCACCTGCGTTTACCATAACCTGTGTCAAAAAGTCATAATCAGTTGAAGCCAGTCCGCCGGCGCCGTTTACCGCGTCACGATAAGACCACTGGTCTGTCTGGAATCCAATGTAACCATGATAGGTGCTTGCTGCCGTCGGCTGCGGTGAAGCGGTCGGAGCCTCTGTCGCCGGCTGTGCGGTCGGAGCTTCTGTCGCCAGAGTTGTCGGAGACGCTGTCGCCGTCTTGCTGGTAAGACCGGTTCCGGAAACGGTAAAGTAAACCATGACTACCTCACCTGCTTTTACTGCCACCTTCTGCTCTGAAAGTGCGTCAACTGCCGTATCTGCCTCCGGATCCCTGATCGCAGAGGACCATGCGGCGCTTTCTGTTTTCTTGGACCAGGTTGTCTTGGACGCATCAACCGTATATACAGAGCCTGCTGACGCTGTGCTTGCCGCAACGCGGACTGCTGTCGGCTGAACGGTAAATGCGGATCCGGTTACAATATTTGCCGTGTCGCCATACAGGTTTGTGTCAAGGACAGCAGAGTAAATATCATCTGTATCCGCCTTTGCCGTATAGGTTGCAACGTAATCTCCGTCACCTACTACGTTCACCTTTACAGAACCATCATCTGTCCCCTTGGCATCTGCACTATAGTTTAACGTAGCCGCAAAATTCTGAAGATAGGATGTATCTGTCTCAGACGTGCTGGTATTTGTATTTACGTTATCCGTTGCCATACCGTCTACGCTGATGTGAACAACAAACTGATCTCCGGTTTTTACATTGATTTCCTCTAAATTATAAAAATTTTCAGTTGATTTTTTCCCGCTCGTAACATAACCTCTTAATGTCGTGACACCATCTTCCGCCACTACATCTCCCCACGGATTCAGAACCATGGCACGCATACCATTAGCACCTTTATTGTCGGCATATTGATAGTCGTCATATGGCTCCTTATTAATCGTATACGTATATGTCTCCGTGCCTCTGATCACGCTAAGCGCATCGATCGTAAAAACTACGTTATTTTCCGGGTTTCTGATATTTCCCCCCTCTACATATGGAACATTAAAATCCGCATCAACCCATATGCTACCCCAATTTTCAGAAGATGAACCTGCATTTACACCGCCGAATGTTCCATCTGCAGTTATGTCGTAGGATAACGTATATTCACCATTTCCTGTTACATTTACCGTAGTGGTTCCTTGTTCCAGATTTCCAAAACTATTATCTTGGCAATATAAATACAGGTTAAAGTTATCCGCAGTACCTACTAGATCTACCCCGCTTAATCCTTTCGTCGATATGTCTGCAGTCACTGTCCCTGCCGCATCTGCCGTGCTCGCTGTCAGAGAGCTGACACCGGCACCAGTCAGTACCATAGCCGCCGAGAGAACCATAGACATAGTGCTTTTAAACTGTTTTCTCATAAACACATCCTCCTTCTATATTTGCAATTACCTACGTGAAAGCACGTCACAAATCCACGCTTGTCACAATTATACACAATTTTTTCAAAAATTCATACCCCTTTTTTAGGATTTTTATACATTAATCTTTTTACTTTCACGATAATACCTTTGAAATTCCACAAAAATATGTCACTTTTAACCCATTTCCCTATCCATATTGGCAATTTATGCCAATATGAAACGAAGCGGATTTATTCTGTCTTGTGATCTTCCACCATGAAAAAGGGGATTTATTTCGCTTTGTGACGTTCCACCAAAAAATCGGAAATATGGCGCAGCAAAAGCTTCTCCTCCTGATTCAGCGTGACTTCTCCAAGAAAGCTGTTGTCTGCTTTCGGAAAGAGGTATTCTCCCAAAAGAATGTCGTTTGGTGTGTTATCCAGTGCATGGCACATCGCCAGCAGGGTATCTAACGACATTTTTACTTTCCCGTTCTCAATATGCGACACATGTACAACCGAGATATTTGCTTTCTCGGCTAATTCCGCCTGTGTCATACCCATTTCTTCGCGTCTTTTTTTGATGTTTTTTCCAATCTGTTTTTGATTCATATTTTTTCTCCTGTATTTTATGTATTTCGACTGCCCACTATGTTTTAGTCTATCAATTCTATTTTTGAATGGAAATAAATTATCGGAGTAGTTTTGTCTTAACAGGAAATTTCTGTTGAATCAAAACACGGAAAGAGTGCTCTGCTATTTTCATCAAACTATCAGAACGGGAGCTTCGCTATTTTCATCAAACTATCATTTTTAAGGAACAAACTATCAAAAATGTGCCAATTTGGGTTGTTTGTTCCGGTTTTTTCGCAGTTTGATAAAAATTTCGTCCTTTTTTTGTAAAATCTGTTACACTATTGCCGTAAACCGTGCTGCAAATCCCTGCACATCACGCGCAAAATGTTTTGCTGTCCGCACATCACAAAGCCACATCATATGCAGCATATTTTGTCGTTCGTGCGTCACAAAGCACAGGCGCAGCAGGCTGTCCACTAAGAAAAAACAAAAAATACACTTGATGAAAGCGAGGAAAAGAAACATGCATCCAGATTTTATTGATTTTTATTACGAGACAGGATTACGCATCCGGAATTTCCGTCAAGAAAGGAATCTTTCCGTTGAAGAATTGTCAGATATGGCAGATATTTCTATGAAATATCTTTATCAGATTGAGAACGGAAACGTATGCTTTTCGACCAAAATTCTACAAAGCATTGCAAAAGCACTTGATGTTTCTTCAGATGATATCATAATGAACGAAAAGCCATCTGTTGAGCATGATATTTTATTAAAATTGACCGGTGTTTTTACGGAAGAGGAGAAACAATACTTACGGCAGATGCTCCTGCGCACGTTAATAAAAGATCTGGAAAGCCCGGAACAGACGGAATAATTTATTCGCCATGACGCTTGCTTAAAAATGCACGGATATGCTGAAGCAGCAGCTGGTCGTCACTGTTTAGCGATGCTTCCACCTGCGAATCATTGTCTGCAGCCAACCATGTATATGCTCCTTCAAATATATCATTTGGCGTGCATTTCAGCACATGACACATGGTCAGCATAAGATCCTGGGACATTTTCGCCTTTCCATTTTCGATATGTGAAATGTGGACTACGGAAACGTCGGATCTTTCTGCAAAATCTGCCTGTGTTAAGCCCGCGTCTTCTCTTTTTTGCTTGATATTTTTTCCTATGATTTCCTGATTCATTTGTCTTCTCCTATTTTTATTTTATTTTGTGTAGCTGCACGGTTTATACAAAAAACGGTATGCCAACTATCTCAACTCATTGGCATACCGTTTTCATTTCGCAAGTACACTGAAAAGTGATAACTGCTTTGATTCAAAAATCAGCTATTTATTTTACTTTTACGGTCATAGTAGCTTTCTTTGAACCAACCTTTGCTGTAATCTTCGTTGTACCCTTCTTCAGGCCTTTTACCTTAACGGTTAATGTGCCTTTCTTAGAAGTTGTCTTTGTAACCTTTGCAACTTTCTTCTTAGAAGATGTAACCTTGATTGTATCTGTTGTATTTGTGCTCTTGTTTGTATTGGTCAGCTTAAACTTAAGCGTTGCTGTCTTTTTCGCCTTTACAGTAGCGCTCTTCTTAGCTGCCTTTACTTTCTTGGTAGGGTTCTTTACATATACCTTTACCTTAGCTGATTTGCTTCCAGACTTAATCGTTACTGTTGCAGCCTTACCCTTGGTTGCTGTCTTCGGAACAGTAAGCTTTGCAGTACTCGTCTTAACATTTGAAACCTTAACCAGTTTTGTGTTTGATGACTTCACAGTTACTTTTTCAATACCGCTGGCACCACTCTTCTTTGTTACTTTGTATTTCAGCGTTGTTGAATTTCCAGCTGCAATATACAGAGTTTTGCTTGATACCAGAGTTACTTTTGATGTAGCTGCTTCGCTTGTGCTTGAGCCTGTTGTAGTAGTACCCGGATCTACAGTCGGTGCTGTAGTTGGAGTTGTTGAAGCAGTTGGATCTTCTGTAGTTGCAGGAGTACTTGTTGGAGCATCTGTTTCAGCTGTTGCTCCATTTCCATTTGCCTGTACAGACTCATATTTCGCAGAAAGTTCACTTGCCTCCCAAAAATCAATTCCTGAAACAGTAAACGTAACCTCTACACTGCTCTGTGGTACAGCATTCTTTATTGTATCATCTGTTTCCCCCTTTTGCGCCTCATTAACAGACCAAATATCCAAGAATTTCAGCCTATAGTAACCAAAGCTAGACGCATCCGCATCCTCAAGGTCATCAACACTGGCGTATAAGTTCTCATCATAGTCATCGTTTTTTTTCGCTTCATCAAGATCTCTTACATACTTCTTGATTACTGTCCCATCAACCGTTAATGTAACATTATCAAACGCAACATCTGTCATGGTTGTTGGAATATTTGTATTTAAATTTAACAGGTTCAATGCGTTTTCAGACGGGAAACAGCCAGCCAAGTCTTCCAGTTTAGCCGTACAGGTGAGTTCGCCTCTTCCTTCTATTTTTGCATCAGAAATGGTAACATCTTTGCCAGCACTATTTACCACCACCTGTTTTGTATAGTCATAGCTTGTTGACTCTACATCTTCTGCCAATCCATTACGGTAGTTCCATGTAGATGACTGCTGAATTCCAATCGCTGCATAGTAAGGGTTTACATCAGTCGATCTGTCTCCCCAGCCTGTACCGGAAATGGTAAAGCTTACTTTCAAGCTGTCTTTAAATGATAATTCTGAGGTGTCAATCGGACAATCTTTATTTGTACCTGATCCATCCCATTCATTATAGATATCCAGACGTAAATTTCCTTTCTCCTCAACATCAGCAAAAACAAGCATATCCTGGTTTACTCCAATTTCAGTACCATCTACAAATATTTTGAAATCTGAAATGGTAACGTTATCGACATTATCTACACGATTTGCCATGTCTTTAAAATCAAAGTAAAACACACTTGTGCCGGTGTAAGCTTCTTCCGCATTCAAGTCGGACAGCAAAGTCAGTTCATAGGTGCCATCCCCATCAATACGGTCAATTGTTTTCCAAGCTCCAGCAGTCCAGCTTGAATCAGAAAATCCAACATATAAGTCTGCTGCCTGCACTGTTGCTGATGTTGCTGCTTCTACTGTAGCATCAGTATCATCTGCAGCGCTTGCTGTTGCTGGTGTAAATCCTGTACCAAGGCCCAGTACCATGGCTGCAGAAAGTACCCATGACAAAACATGTTTTGTCTGTTTTCTCATCTCTTCTCTTCCTCCTTTTGAGTTTTTCTTTTTGTGGCAGGTAGCTGAGATACTACCTGCATGGTTTTTATTACAACCTACACTATATCATAATTCAAGATGGTTGACCAGTTCTTTTTTTAATTTTTTACCCAAAATACAGGAAAAAAACATATTTCTTTCACAGATTTTGAGGTTTTATGGCAAAAAAAGGGCAGCTGAAAAAAGAGGCGCCGTCGAAGCGACACCTCTTTTAAATCAAACATTCTGCGTTAATTTCTTTTGCAATTCTTCCACATCTTCAACAGACAATACCGAAAAATACTTTATTATCTGTTCCGGAGATAGAATGCCTTCCTTCAGCATCTGAATTGCAGCCTCTCTTGCCCCTTCTTTTAGACCCTGTTCTTTTCCCCGCTCTATTCCCTGCTCTATTCCTTGCTCTATTCCCTGCTCTATTCCCTGCTTTAGACCTTGTTCTTTTCCCCGCTCTATTCCTTTTTGCTCTGCTTCCTTCGCTGCTTCTTTTGCTGCCTCATATCTTTCACTCTCGATATATTCCAGCAGGATTTCTTTTTCATCATACATTGCTAACATAATCGTCACAACCTCCCTCCTGAGCGACTCTGTCGCGAAGAGGCGGCACCTCCCATACGTCAAACACTCTACAGCAACTTCTTCTGCAATTCTTCCACATCTTCAACAGACAATACCGAAAAATACTTTATTATCTGTTCCGGAGATAACCCTTCCTTCAGCATCTGGATTGCAGCTTCCTTCGCAGTTTCTTTTGACCCTTCTTTTAGGCCTTGTTCTTTTCCTTGCTCTATTCCCTGCTCTATTCCCTGCTTTAGACCTTGTTCTTTTCCCCGCTCTATTCCTTGCTCTATTCCTTGCTTTA
>JAJQGL010000030.1 GCA_021200535.1 Clostridiaceae bacterium
CTGATTCTCACCACAGCAAAAGCCCTGACTAAAATTGGGATTTCAAATTTTCGGGTAAAGATCAATGACCGCCGGATATTAAAAGATATTTTTTCGTATGCCGGATTTGACAGCGCAGAACATGAAAAGCTTGCTATTCTGTTTGATAAACTGGATAAAATTGGTATGGACGGCGTGAAAGCGGAGCTGGCGGAAGCGGCATTTGCCCCGGATTCCATTGACCGGTTCCTTTCTCTGTTCACAGACGGCATGCTTGATCTGAACACAGCCGGCAAAGTCTGTAACGCAGAGTATATTAAAAATCTACGCTATATCATAGATACGGTAAACACGGTATCTCTTGGAAGCTTTCCGGTTGAATTTGCGCCTTCTCTTGTCCGCGGACAGGGCTATTACACCGGAACAATTTTTGAGATTGAAGCGGAAGGCTACAGCGGCGCTGTTGCCGGCGGCGGCCGATATGACAACCTGATTGGCAAATTTTTAAACGAAGATATCCCTGCTGTCGGATTTTCGATTGGATTTGAACGCATTTACGGTATTCTAATGGAGATGGGCTGTGACGTGCCGGGACAGAAAAAACGGATTGCCCTGTTTTACGACAAAGAAAATTATGCTGCAGCACTCTCTCACGCTGAACAGCTCCGAGAAGATTACAGAGTATCCGTTTTTGAACGACCGAAAAAGCTGGGGAAATTTTTAAATAAACTGGAAACGCAGGACTTTGACGGTTTTTCTGTCTATGGACAGGATGACGGCATCAAACTATTTTAGATGCAAAGAGAAAAAAGACAGAAAAAGCTGCCATATTTGCGGTTTTAACGCAAACACGGCAGCTTTTTTCTGTCTTTTTTCTCTCCTTACGGCTGAAAAGAACCAATCTCAATCAAATTTCCCTCCGGATCTGCAATATAACAGATCTTCTTTCCCCATTCCATCAGAGAAGGCGGAAGAATCGGCTTTGCCCCCAGAGAAACAGTCTTTTCAAAGGCAGCGTCAACTGCCGCATAATTTTCCACTGCAAGCGCAATCTCGCAATGGCCGTTCAATCCACTGACATATTCATATTTCTGGGAAGTTATGCTCTCAAAATTACCCCTCCCATACAGGATAAATAAAACACCGTCTTTTTTCAGGTATGCATAATTATTCTTCTGCCCTATATCCTCTATTGCAAAACCAAGCACATCACGGTAAAAAGAAATCATTGTTTTCATATCGTTTACCATAATGCCAAATCCCTCCAATGTTGCCCTGCAGGGATTTTCCTGCGCTTTCACCCCAAAATCCTGTGGCTGTGATACATCAGCCGGAGCCTTTTCTGCCTCATCCTCCGGCGTTTCTGCCAAGACAGGCACAGCAGCTTTCCGGCCAAGGTAAAGAACCGTTCCGCTGTTTGCCGGAAGCGTTACACATACTGTCCCATGATCGGTCAATTCTGCATAAGACTGTTTTTCAAAACAATCTCCCAAAAGATCGACAACCTGTTTCGAAGCAACATCAACCGGCACTTCAAAGGACTGCTCACTGTCATCGTTGTTTAATACCGTAATCAGCTCCGCTTCGTCCCCAATTCTTCCATAAGCAAACTGGCGGTTTCTCAGATACAATTCTTTATATGCTCCATCTGTCAGCTCCGGATATGTTTTCTTTAACTCCCCTAAGCGTTTACAAAGCTTTGTTACAATATTGTCCTGCTCTGCTGCAGCATAATCAGCAAGCTTTAAGGCCGGGCGCAGATTCCAGTCAGAATCCTTGCGCTTTTCTCCCTCAATCCCAAATTCAGAACCATAATAAACAGAAGGAATCCCATATATTGTATACAGAAGAATCGTTACCAGCGGTAAATGCTCTTTGTTATTTAACTTGCTGGCAATCCTTGCAACGTCATGGTTGTCCAGGAAAGTATATAGCCTGCGCCCCCTGCAGATATCATTCAGGCGTTTAATCGAATGCGCAATCTCAAAATAATTATGGTCATTATGCCCAGAGAATAGTCCCTTGTGCAATTCATAATTCGTTACCGCATGAAGCATTTCATCATTGACCCAGCGGCTGTAATCTCCGTGGATTACCTCTCCCATCAGCCAGAAGTTCGCCTTAACTTCATTTGCCGTCCGGCGCAGAAGCTTCATAAAATCAAAATCCAATACATCTGCTGCGTCCAGCCGAATGCCGTCAATGTCAAACTCAGAAACCCAGAAACGAATCACGTCCGTCAGATAATTCTGAACCTCCGGATTTCTCTGGTTTAACTTAACTAACAGATTGTAACCGCCCCAGTTTTCATACGAAAAACCGTCATTATATTCATTGTTTCCGCCAAAATTCAAATTGCAAAACCAACTGCAATAGCGTGACTGCTCCCGCTTTTCTCTGACATCCTGAAATGCAAAAAATTCTCTTCCTACGTGATTGAATACACCATCCACAATGACCCGGATTCCTAATTCATGGCAATATTCCACATATTCCCTGAAATCCTGATTCGTACCCAGACGGCAGTCTACTTTTTTGTAATCTGTCGTCTCATATCCATGCCCCACCGACTCAAACAGCGGGCCAATATAAATCGCAGTAAAATTTAAATCAGATGCATGCTTTGCCCATTCCCGCAGGACGGCAAAATGATGTTCCTGCACTCCCTTATTTTCTTTTTCACAACCACACAATCCTAACGGATAAATATGATAAAATACTGCACTGTCATACCATGCCATTTCTGTCATTCCTTCCTGCTATTTTTTTGCTCATTTTTGTTTTTGCTTTTTCGCTTTTTTGTTTTTTGCTTTTTTTCTTTTTCGCTTTTTTGCTTTTTTTCTTTTTTGCTATTTTTTTGTTTTTTCCCTCGCTGTCTCCCGCTGCCTGGCAGTACGGCTCATATGGTGTCTGGATTTGCACTCATACATAATATCATCTGCCTGTTTCATAATCACATCAACATCATTTTTGTCTGATAAGACCCGGTAAACGGAGCCAATACTCACACCGAGACGATACGGTTTCCCAGCTTGTCTGTTAAACAGGCCAATCCGCTTTTCCAACAGTTCCTGAAATTTTTGATAAAAATCTATATTGGCCTTATTTTCCTCCGTAATCACAGCTACCATATATTCATCGCCGCCAAATCTGGCACAGATTCCATCCTCTCCCTCTACACTTTCGCGCAGCAGGCGCGCCACCTCCCGAATCGAAAAATCCCCCTCCGGATGTCCATAGTTGTCATTGATAAATTTTAAACCGTCCATATCAACCGAAGCCAGAAACAGCATTTTTTGCTTTCCCTTCAAGCTTTCAATTTTCTGCTCCAGCATTTGGAAAAAGCCTCTTCTGTTATTTAATCCGGTCAGCATATCTGTAATGTGCATCTTATGCAGCTGAGACTGCCTCCGAATCGTTCCGAGCACCTGATCAAAGCACAAAATAAATTCATAAAATGCTCCCATATCTTTGCTTACTTCCTCATAGGAAACTGCTATAAAACCATAAATTTCATCCTGACAGTGAAGCGGGATAAACATGAGCAGCCCCACTTCGTCAAACAGCCACTGCATTGCATCATATTCCCCATGATATGGGATTTCGTGCAGCTGTACCGTATATTCCCCCTGACAGACCTGTGCCATCAGAATCATGAAATCCTGATCCGAATTGCTGCACGGAATATCCGTCTCTGCATAAAATGTCCGGTTCAGAAAAATCATTGCCGAATCGACACCCAGCATTTTCTCGTAATTTTTGAGTTTTTGTGCCATTTCAACTGCAGAATACCCATCTGTCAGTTCAGACATCATCAAAAAACGGTCCGTTGTGTGAATCCGCATTTCGGCTGCTCTGCCATACAGATACATAATCTGTTCGTTCGGATTGCAGTTTTTGATTGGCCGGCACCCACAGGATTCTGAAAACACGGTAAGAAAAGGTATTTTGACATCATACGGCTGCGTTTCTGTAGATACACACTGATCGACAATGTTTAAAAATTCTTCTCCAATCAGGTTCAGGTCGTCTCTTGCAAGCGTCAGTCTCGGTGTACAATACTTTTCCAATTCCAGACCGTCAAACCCTGTCACAATCACATCATCCGGAATCCGGATCCCATGGTTCTGCAAAACGTTACACACTGTCAGCGCCATGATATCATTGGCACAGATAATTGCCTCCGGCCTCTCCTGCTCGCCATCCTCCCACATTTTTACCCAGCGCTCACAATTTTTTCTTGTCGGCATTTCCCAGAACTGTCCATAGGCAAGGCGGTCCTTCTCAAATACAAGGCCATTTTCCTGCATCACCTTCTGACAGCATGAAATCCTTGCATCGGAAAACTCATTATCTTCAAATCCTGCCATAAAATTCACTTTTTTGCAGCCATGATACTCAATGACATGGCGTACAATCGCTTCGAAAGATTCCACATAAGCGAACATAATATTCCAGCACCCCTGCATCTGATAATCTACAGAGATAACAGGAATTTCTCTCTGCTGTGCACGTTCAATAATTTTTCTGGTGATCTCAATATTCCGAAACGATTCCGTAAACATAATCAAAGCCGAGAGCTTCCCCAGCGGTATCATGTCCAGAATTTGCGCCTCCCCACGGGCAAAGCTATTCATATTGTCCATTTTGGTAAACACATTAAAAATCAACACATCGTAATGACGCTCTTTCGCATACTCACAGATTGCCTGAATCTGATCCTGACGAATATCACTCTGCATCATTGCAACGCATATGCCAATCTTCTTTCTGTCTCCCTTCATGCTTTCCTCCTCATATCAAAAAATACTTTCTCTTTTAATACTCTTCAATATAAAACACGCCCAATCTTTTTATCATTATAGCATATTCCTGCAAAATAAGAAAACCTCTTTCGACTTTTTCCGAGCAGAGAATGCCCGTTTAACACTCCTAACCTCATGCCGCGCCCGCAGGAAGCGGCTATTTCTTTTTGTATTGCGAAACTAAAATCCAGATGCCGGCACACAACAGACCTGCACCCAGAATACATATTAAACTAAAAACCGGTATTCCCATAACCCGGTTTTCCCATTCCATGCCAGACAGTAAATATGTGGTAAAATTAAATAAAATATGCGCTGCAGCCGATGCCAGAATACTTCCTGTCGTAACGCGAAGCATCCCCAGCAGACAGCCCAGACAAAATGCATACACTCCCTGGATCAGATTCATATGATAAATTCCAAAAAGTATTGCCTGCAAACAGTTTGCCACAAGGAACGGAAAGGCAGTATACAGGCGATCCAGAATTGCACCGCGGAAGATCAGCTCTTCCGCCACCGGCCCTGCCAAAAGAACATACAGCACTGTTATCACCAAAGAACTGTCTGTCAACTGCCCCATCATCTCACTGTACGAAGAAAACAAATCCGGTACGATCTTCGCAATCCATGTCAAAACCATTGACAGCACAATACAGCCGCCAATACCGATTCCGGCAACAGAAACTATATTTTTGACCGAAAAAGCTTTCGCATAATCAAAAGACTCCTGACGCCAGCTGGAGCGAAGGTACAAAATGCCGCACCAGAGAATGCAGATCACCGCACCAGTCAGGGATACCCACATAACAAACCCACTGTCACTCTGGGACATTTCCGTCAGCTGTCTTAAAATATCTGCCTGTTTTGCACCACAGGCAAGCTGCCAGAGCAGAAATGTCAATACACAAATAATCTGCGCCGCAGCCTGCACCAGCAATACTCCTATAAAAATCATTATGGCACGAATACACATTCTCGCCCTGACAATCCGCCATGTCTTTCTCTCTTCCACACTCATAACTACCTCATTTCCATGCCCTTTTTACCCTGTGGTATTTCTAATCAAGAAAAAAGGGCACAGCCTGCACAGGCATGTGCCCTTTTATATTCCATACGTTGTCTATGCCAGAAGCTCAAACAAAACAAATTGTCTATACCAAAAGCCCAAACAAAACAAGTTGTCCGAACAAGCTTATCCTCAACGCTTCCTCTGTAAAAATTCAGGAATTTTGATGCCGTTTGCATCATCTGTAACCGTGCGTGAGCCGGCAGATGGCGTATTCACTGTATTCGGCTGCGGAGAAACCTGTCTGGTAACCGGTGCCGCAGTTGTTGTTCTAGGCGTTGGTGCTGCCGGCCTCTTCCAATGTTCCTGAAAACCAATTCCCTCCTGCGTTTGCGGATTAGTTTTCGGCTGGCTGGAAAATACCGGTTTTGCCGATGCTGTCATCCCATCATTCTTCAGTCCTGTCGCAATTACGGTAATCTGAACAGAATCTTCATTGTCATGGCCATCCACAACACCAAAAATAATATTGGTATCCTCTCCGGTTAATTCCTGTATGTACGAAGTTGCCTCATTGGCTTCATACAGCGCCACATCACCGGACATATTTACAATCACATGGGAAGCTCCCTCAATCGTTGTCTCAAGCAGTGGGCTGGAAATAGCCTGCTTCACAGCATCCACGCATTTCTCATCCCCCGTACCGACACCAATGCCAATGTGAGCGATTCCCTTATCTTTCATAACCGTCTGGACATCCGCAAAGTCCAGATTAATGGTGCCAGGGACCTTAATCAAATCGGTAATTCCCTTAACACCCTGCTGCAATACTTCATCTGCTTTCAGAAGTGCATCTTCCATGGAAGTACGGCGGTCAACAATATCCAGCAGTCGGTCATTTGGAATAACAATCAGAGTATCGACGCTGTCCTTTAGGCGCTCAATCCCCGCCAGCGCGTTGTTCATGCGGCTTTTCGCCTCAAATGTAAACGGCTTTGTGACAATGCCGACAGTCAAAATACCAAGGTTTTTTGCAATCTGGGCAACGACAGGAGCCGCTCCTGTCCCGGTTCCGCCACCCATTCCACAGGTGACAAAAAGCATATCGGCGCCTTTAATCAGCTCCGTAATTTCCTCTTTGCTTTCTTCTGCAGCCGCCTGTCCAACTTCCGGATTTGCACCAGCGCCAAGCCCCTTTGTCAGCTTTTCACCAATCTGAAGCGTCGTTGACGCCTTGCAGTTCATCAGATGCTGTCTGTCTGTATTAATTGCAATAAAATCCACACCGGCAATTTCTTCATCTACCATTCGATTCACAGCATTGTTTCCGCCGCCGCCAACACCCACAACAATGATCTTAGCTTCAAATTCCGGATTTTCTGACTTAATCTCTAACAACGTACTTCCTCCTTAATTTATACATTCTATCTTACAGAATCCCTCTATTTTTCCATGTGTTATCGCTGAAAAATTGACGCAGTTTAAGCGTCTTTTTATTCCGACAACTTATATAATACCTATTTACAAGACAATAATCAAGAGAATATATGTTCTTTTTTTTAATTTTCAGAAGATTTTTTTTGATTTTTTTGCTTTCCGGAAGACGATTGTTTCAAAATAATCTTATCTCCCGACTCAAACCCCTGCATATCGATTGTTCCCGAAAGGTTTTTCTCTTCCGTCGTCTCCAGCACGCTGGACAGGGCAGACAGCTCATCATCATACTGTTCTTTCCGCTCCAACAGCACTTTAACATTCCCGGAATACAAAGAAATCGTCTCTTCCTCAACATGAATCCGCTTTACATTAATCTCATGGTGCGAAATCTGCTGCGACAGATTCATGATCGACTGGAACAGCGTATCATCCTTAACCTGAAACGCCTCGCCAATCGTAAACGTACCAAACTGAATCCCTGTCACAACAGGAACCCCGTCCCGCTTTTCCTGCATACTCTGCAATACAATTCCATCCTTATCAAAATACACATACTGCCCCATATACTTAATACATCCGCTAATCGTTTTGTCATAGACATGCAGGGTAACGGTATTCATATTATCATAGGTAACCTCTATATCCTCTACAAAAGGCAGCTTATTAATTCCATAGATTTTGCTGTAAATTGCAAAAAACAGCTCATTGTCTGAATATTTTCTGGAAAAAACAGACTGTTTAATCTCTTCTTCCGTATAGATTTCCGTTCCTTCCACATTTACCTTTTGTATTCTGAGCCCAAAAAAGATAAACAGTGCAATGACCCCGAACACGCACAGCACTGCTAAAAGCTTTTTATACCATCGCATCGTCTGTTGTTCCTCACATTTTTATTTTTGTTTAATCTGTCTTGAAACACTTAGCACAATACCAATCTCAACCATAATAATCATAGCGGAAGTTCCTCCATAACTGATCAGAGGCATTGGGATTCCCGTAGACGGAATGGAGTTAGTTACTACCGCCACATTGATCAAGACCTGTACCGCAAGCTGAATCATAACGCCAACGCACAGCATCGTGCCAAACAAATCCGGTGCATGGCAGGCAATCATAACAATACGCCAGAACAGCACCAAAAATGCTATCATCACAATAGATGCTCCCACTACGCCAAGCTCCTCACAAATTACAGAAAAAATCATATCATTATACGCTTCAGGAATAAAGCTTTTCTGCATACTCTTCCCCAGCCCGGTCCCAAACAGGCCTCCCGATGCGATCGCATAAAGCCCCTGCCTGATCTGATATGCCCCGACATGGTTTTCTACATCCAGCCACATCTGCACCCGGCTGATACGGAAGCCTTCTCCAAACAGAAGGACTGCAGCCAGCCCGGCCGCGGCAGCTAATAAAATAACAATAAAATAACCCTTTTTTTTGCTCGCCACAAAGCACATTCCAAAAGTAATTCCCGCAACAATAATGGCAGAGCTCAGGTTTTCCAAAAGAATCAGAAAAATCAGCGGGCCGATATAAATAAGAACCTTCAAAAAACCTCTCCAGTTATCCAGGACACGCCGTTTCTGATAGACGATATACGCAATAAAAACAATAGCCGCAATCTTCGATATTTCAGAAGGCTGAAACTGCAGCGGGCCAATCTTTAGCCATCTCTTGGCATGGTTAATCTCAACACCAACCACTAAAACAATCGCCTGCATAAACAACGCCGCAAAATACAGAAGATGAACCGGTGTAATTTTAGTCCGAAACAGTTTCTGCATATACTGCTGATAATCAATCCTTGACACAATGACCATCAGAACCGTTCCCAGACCTACGCAAAACAGCTGGGATTTAATATACCGATATGGATTATTCTGCAGAGATGCCGTATAATATCCTGCACTGTATATCATAATAACGCCAAACAGGGCAATCCCTATCGTAAGAAACAACAGCGCATAATCATACTGTCTGACAAAAGCAACCCTCTCCTGCCTTCTGCTGTGGGGTCTGCTCTCTTTCCGATAGCCGCTGTCACGATATGTTCTGTCAGTCTGATCCATAAAAAAACAAACCTCCTTTTTTTCGTTTCGCAGCGAGACGGACATTCACAGTCTGCTCTACTGACCGCTCATACACTGCTGCGAAGCCAGCTCCCTAACATATTTTTTAAATAAATCCCCCCGTTCCTCATAGCTCTGAAACATATCCCAGCTGGCACACGCCGGCGACAGCAAAACAGCATCTCCCGGCACCGCCTCATGTCTTGCCGTCTCTACCGCATCCTGCAGGGTATCCACAAGAATAACATTAGTAAAGCCTGCTTTTTTGGCTGTATTTGCAATCTCATATTTTGTCTCGCCTAACAGGACAAGGCATTTTACTTTATCCCCAAAAGAGGCAATCCACTCCTCATAGACAGATTTTTTATCATAGCCGCCGCCAATCAGCACCGTCGGGGCAACCATTGACTCTACTGCCTTGATCGCTGCATCCGGATTGGTTCCCTTCGAATCATTGTAATATTTTACTCCGTCAAACTCCAGCACATACTCAATCCGGTGTTCCACCGCATCAAACTCACGTACTGCTTTTCGGATACAGTCAATCGGCACCCCTGCATGCATAGCGATTGCAACTGCAGCCATGACATTTTCATAATTGTGCCTGCCGAGCAGCTTCATATCATGGATCGTACAAACCGGAATTTTTCCCCCGTCACAATAAATAATCTGTTCTCCCTCCAGCCAGATGCCACGTTCTAATATATGTTTACTGCTGAACCAAAATACATCCGCCGACAAATTTCCGGCAATTTTCTGCAAATAAGGATCCTCATAATTTAAGACACAGATCTGCTCCGGCGTCTGATTTTTGGCAATGTAAGATTTTGTTTCTACATAGCAGTCCATTGTATGATGACGGTTTAAATGGTCTGGAGTAATATTTAAAATTGCACTGATCTCCGGATGGAATTTATGTATGGTTTCAAGCTGGAAACTGCTGACCTCTGCCACCGTCACAGACTGCCCTGTCATGTCCAGCGCATACTCTGTATAAGGCAGACCAATGTTCCCAACAACAAAAACATCATCAAAATACGCTTTCATAATGGCACCAGTTAACGATGTTGTAGTCGTTTTGCCATTTGTCCCCGTAATGGCAAAAAGCCGCCCCTTACTGCAGATATAAGCAAGTTCAAGCTCTCCCCAAACCGGAACATTACTGTCCTGAAGCGCTTTGACAAACACAGCGTCCAGAGGCACTCCCGGACTTAGCACCGCAATATCAGTCTGTGCGATAATCTTTTCCGGAAGCTCGCCAAGAACCAGCCTGTACTCCGTCTGCTCCGGAAGCTTTTCAGAAATCTTACGGTGATCGGCCTGGGCATTGCTGTCAAAAAGAATAATGCTGGCTCCCAGGCGGTCAAGCAGCTTTACTGCTGCAATACCGCTGACCCCTGTCCCTACTACTAAAAACGTCTTGTCCTTCCATTCCATTGTTTTTTCCTCATTTCTGCCTGCCAGCCGCTTTAAAATGCTCTGACCGCGGCAACCTCATTTTCCGGTTACAGCAGCCCACTGCACTGGCTCTGCTTGATTTTCCATTTAAAAGCTACAATCCGGCAAATGCCACCAGACACATAAGCGCTGTTATCACCGAAAATACCGTAACCACTCTGGTTTCTGACCAGCCTGCCTGCTCAAAATGGTGATGAATCGGCGCCATCAAAAACAGCCTCTTTCCTCCGGTAAGCTTAAACCAGCCCACCTGCAAAATAACCGACAGCACCTCCACCAGATAAATCATTCCAACAATCGGGATAAATGCCGGCAGTTTCAAAATCAGGGCTGCCGACGACACAAAACCGCCCAGCGCAAGAGAACCGGTATCTCCCATAAACACACGCGCAGGATATACATTATACAGCAAAAACCCCATCAGCGCACCGGAAACTGCTGACGCAACCGGAACCAGTCCACTGCACACCTCCACAGATACCATCAAAAAAAACACGGCTACCAAAAGCGTAATACTGGTAGCAAGTCCGTCTAACCCATCTGTAAAATTCGTTCCATTTACCGTTCCCAGCATCACAAGCAAAACAAATAAAATAAACATCCCTGTCGGCATCAACAGGTAACATCCGGAACGGATTCCGCCGGAAAACGGAAGCAAAATCTCCGGTTTCAAATGTAAAACCTTAAGATAGCAGACCACAAATACGACTGCAATGCCAAGCTGTAAAATCAGCTTTTGCCATGCTGTCAGCCCCATGGAACGTTTCATCACTATTTTTATAAAATCATCTAAAAAACCGACTGCCCCAAAACCCAGCGTTGCAAAGAGCACTAAGAGCGTTTCTTTTTCATGATCCCAAAACAGAATCACGGTAATCAGTGTCGCCATTAAAATAATAACACCGCCCATGGTGGGTGTTCCGGCTTTTTTTAAATGCGTTCCAGGCCCGTCTTCCCGGATAAACTGTCCAAATTTCAGCTTTTTGAGCAGAGGAATCAGCACAGGGCATAAAATCACACTGACGCAAAAGGAAACCAGAACCGGTATAAATGTACTAAAATAACTCATTTTCTTTCTCCCATTCAAACATCCAATGTATTATTTTTCCGCTGAATGGTATTTTGGTTATTTCTCTTTCGCGGTGCTGTCCCGGACAGGCAACAGCACTGACACTGTTCTTTTTATTGTAATGCAACCCCTCTGAGAAGTCAATAACTCCAAACAGTGCCGTGCGTCACCAGATCATTCTCCTGCCGCTTCTTCCCCTGTCGGTGATGCTTCCGGCTCTTCCTCGGAAGTTTGACACTTAAATATTAGAAAAATCTCTGCAGGTACTATAAAACCT
>JAJQGL010000056.1:0-19097 GCA_021200535.1 Clostridiaceae bacterium
CCGCCAATTCAAAACCCCCGGAGCCTGAAAAGAGGCTGCCGAGGGTCAGCTGTTTCTTATTCTGTTCCATAGCCCCTCCTTATCAGACTTCCGGGATCAGGAGCACCTGCCCCTCCGCGATGACATTGGAAGAGAATTCATTCAGAGATTTAATCTCCGTATACCGCTCCTCATCACCGAGCAGGTCAGCCGCGATGGACTTGATGGTGTCACCCTTCTGCACTGTGTAGATGCTCTTGCCGATGATCAGGTAAATGTTATCCGTGTTGCACACATAGGCATAGCCACAGTCTGCTTCCTCACAGATGATCCTCACCCAGGAATTACTGCAATACTGCAGGATCGGCACGAAGGTGTCTTTCTTATAGATGGTCACGATTTCAGAGTCCAGGGAATTCTTATCCCGGATGTTCATCATCGTCCGCAGCTTGGCATAGCCGATGACCTCTGTGTTCCCGTCGTTCTCCGCATCCCCGGACTCACCGGTGTCCACATCGTCTGTCTCCGGGGTTTCATTCTGGCTGTCGGTATCAGTGCCGGAGCCGTCTGTGTCCAGCTCCCCGCTTTCCTGATCTCCGGTTCCCTGGTTTTCGGTATCCTGATCACCTGTTGTGGTGCCGGTATCCTCATCCTCGGAGGCATCCTCCAAATAAATGGTGCCGCTCACCCGGAGCGGCTTTCCAAACATGCTCTCGTCAATTATCAGCGACATCGTCCGCTCCTCCTCTCTGTCTGTCATTTACACTCCCATCCCTATAAGACAAATCGTCCTCGGTCGGAATATAGAATTCATCGCAGTCGTGAGTTTCACCATTGCGCAGAACCTTAATCCCTGCTGTGCTTCCATGACTTGCCACATATCTGCGAATAATAGCTGACGCATATTTCGGATCAAGCTCCATCAAAAATGCAACGCGGTCAAGCTGGTCCGCAGCCATAAGGGTCGAGCCACTTCCGCCAAACAAATCCAGTACGAGACCGTTGACCTGCGAGGAATTTCTCATCGGGTATGCCACCAGAGGCAGTGGTTTCATGGTCGGATGAAGTTTGGATTTCTTTGGCCTGTCAAAATTCCAGATGGTCGTCTGCTTGCGATCGCCGTAGAACTTGTGCTTCGCTGTGTCCTTAAAAGCGTAAATCACAGGCTCATGCTGCATCTGATAATCCATCCTGCCAAGCACCAGGGAATTCTTTACCCAGATGCAAGTCGTGGAATAATGGAAACCTGCGTCCACAGTTGCGTTGAAGAAGTTCACCTTCTCAGCATCTGAATGGAACACATAAAGTGCGCCGCCATCTGCAAGGCTGTCATATACATTCTTCATGGCAGCCAGGAGGAACTGATAAAACTTATCTTTGTCCATTCGGTCATTCATGATGGTCATTCCTGTACCGCCCTCATAGGAACAATTGTACGGAGGATCGGTGATACACAGGTTTGCTTTCCTGCCGTCCATAAGAATTGCCACAGCAGCAGGGTCGGTCGAGTCACCGCACATCAGCCTGTGCTTTCCAAGCGTCCAGACATCTCCCGGCTCAACGAAAGCCGGAGCCTCCGCCGCCTTGTCAACATCGAAGTCATCTTCTTTTACATCCTTGTTATGGACGTTGCTGAACAGGTCATCTATCTCTGCCGCCTCAAACCCTGTCTTGGCAAGGTCATAGTCGATTGACTTCAAATCTTCCAACAGGTCTGCCAATTTGACAGTATCCCATTCGCCGGAAACCTTGTTCATGGCAATATTGAGGGCTTTTTCGTCAGCCTCATTCATATTGACAATCACACACTCCGCTTCCGTCTCGCCGAGATGCTTCAGCACGGATAATCTCTGGTGGCCTGAAATGACTGTGTTGCCGTTGGCTTCGTTGACCACAATCAACTCCACATAGCCGAAACTCTCTATGGAATTCTTCAGCTTCTCAAATTCCGGATCACCGGGCTTAAGCTCTTTTCGCGGATTGTATTTCGCAGGGTTCAAGTCCGCCAGTTTCATTGTGCGGATGTTTAGCTTATCCATTTTCATCTTGTTTCGCTCCTCTCTTTCATACACGCATGACCTGAGAGAACGGCACGAAAAAAGAGCCGAACATAAAGCCCTGCTCCCACTCATCCGTATCCTCGTTATGCTGCTCCGTCATGGAATACCACTGCGGACTGTCGCCGTTGCCGGATGCCAGCACCCGGTCGTCCGTATAGTCAATCTCATGTACACAGATTGCCAGCGTGTTGCTGATGGCATAGACACCCACAGTCTCAGGCGGCTTCTCTGTTTTCAGGTCCTTCCCCTCAACCGCCACATCATAAAGCACTCCCATTTGCGCCCTCTCCCTTCTTCTCTTCTGCCTTATTCTTCGCCCTCGCCCGGTTTGCGCAGGCGCGGCTGCAATACTTCCTCGGCCTCGGTGACTCCCGGCTTGCCAGGAACTCCTTCCCGCACTGCGGACACAGTGCCGTCCGGGTGCTCGACCAGTTCTGAGGGGACGGATGCTTTGAATGCCACCGGCTCCTGCACTTATCCGAGCAGAACTTTCTCGGCCGGCCGGTATGGTTCAGTTCGATCGGTTTCCCACATTCCAGGCACATCCGGCTCACAGTGTTCTCCGCCAGTTCCTCCAATGCGCCCTCCGGGAACAGGTCTGCCATCAGAATCTCCATCGTTGGTTTCAAAGCCCTCACCTCACTTTCAGACTGTCCATGACATGGGGTACAGTCCATGCTGCGTCAAAACTCCGTGCCACAATTTCCATGCTGCGCCGTAAGTCCTGCCATTTTGGTAAAAAACATCAAAAAACACAATAAAAATTATTTGATTCCGCCCACCAAACCGCCGCAAAAAAAGCGGCAGTTCACGGGAACATCTGATTCAACCGAATCATGCCAAAACCCACGAATTTCCGCTGTTTTTTAAGAAAAATTCATGGGTTTTCGTAAAATCCGGTTCCGTTTTTATACATTCCGATTTCGCGCCCACAGCCCCAGCCGGGACCGGGGGCTGCGAATTTTGCGAAAACGCGAAGAAGAGGCCGCACCGTTCCACGGAAAAATCCATTTTCAGGATTTAGACCGGGCCCCTGGGGGTGCGTTTTTACTCACTCCCGTAAAGCTCCGTCCTTATCCTCTCCGCCACTTCCAGCACCTCTTCCGAGTAATCCGAACCGATCTCGCCCTTGCTCCAGAATGACCTTCTTGCCCCGCTCACACCGTAGTGGTAGGCGGTCAGCACCTCGTCCAGCGTACCGTACTTCTCACTCAGCTCTGCGAGGAAGCTGATGCCTGCGTAAACGTTCGTGTATGGATTGAGGTACACGTCCTCTGATGTCGTGCCGCCGAGACGCTCGGAGTGGTACTTGGGAACGAGCTGCATATAGCCGAGGGCGCCATCCTTGCTCACGGCGTCGTACTGGTAGCCGCTCTCCACCTCAATCATTGCCAGCACCGTTGGGTAGTCAATGTTGTTCTGCTTGCACAGGGCGTAGGTGTACACCTGCACAGCGTCGGGGAAGTAGCCGCCCGTCTGCTCGTACTCCGCTGGAATGTCGTAGTGGTACCATCCGTCCAGTGTGTCCTCGCCCCAATCCAGGGACATGGTGTTGAAGGGGTATTCCAGACCGCTGATATCGGGGATATCATGCTCGGTTATTTCTTCCTCCGTATTTGCGTTTTCTGTATCGGCGATTATTTCGCTCTCTGTATTTTTGCTTTCTGTATCGGCCGATATTTCGCCCTCTGTAGAAACCTCGGAATTTTCAACTTCCGTATATGCCCCATTTTCAGAAGTCCCGGTATTTTCCGGTTCCGTATCTGCCCCACAAGAGCGCACACCAACAATAATCAAAATAACCGCCACGATAAAAGCGGCGATTATTGCGATACGGTCATATCTCGGTTTTCTGCTTTTCCCCATAGGGGGTTTTCTGTTCTCTCTCATCTGTTTAACTCCTTCCACTGCTCATTTCCCATAGTAGCGACCTGCCAGCCGAAGCCTTCCAGTGCAGTCGCCCTGTCGTAACTCTCCACATCCTGGCTTGCCCTTGTGACGGCATTGGATAAGCCGTACTTGGAAAGGTCGCCGCCCTCAATGAGGTATTTGAGGATTCCGTCCTGCTCGTTTTCGTTCATGCCGAACATCCGGCCTGTCACCTGCACCACATCCTGCACTTTGCCCGTAATCGGCACTCCCACGCTCTGACGGAGCTTGTCCACCACAGTCATGAAGTGGGATTCCTCGATTGCCGCCATTGTGGTGTCACGCAGTTTCAATAAAAAGGCTTTATCCTCCGCTTCTATGGTCTCATCCGTGTAAACCTCGAAACTGTCCTCCACCGCTTTTGTCGCCCTGCCGGTATGATACTTTCTCTGCCCCAGGTCGTTTACCATCATGCCGTTGGTGCAGATGAGCCGATATAAAAGCGGCTGCACGGACACACTGCCAAGGCCGACCTCGGAATTTGAAATCACCACGCCAGCCTGGACGTAATCACCCGGAACAACCGCCGTTTCCAGCTTGTGGTTGACGATTTTCAGATAAAAGCGGTCATCGGTGACTTCGCAGCTCACCACTTCGTATTTATCCTCTCCCGCAAAGAGCGGAAGTGTGGCGGACGCGATATCGAGGTTGTCGATCCTGCGGTACCGGTCGGAAAGGAGTGCCCTTGCCGCCCTGACTCCGCCATATTCGAGAGTGCGGACCATATAGCTGTTGTCTTTGTCGGCAAACCAGCTGTTCACGTTCTGTGCCAGAAGATCCGGCTTTTCCGCCTGCATCAGGTCATAATATTTCGCAGGGATGCGGAGCGTCGAGGCAATCTGCCTGTGGAAAAGACTCGTGGTCTGGAAAGCCTCCTGATTCCCGTTTTCCAGGTGGTTCATCTCGAATGTATGCCCGTCATCCCTCAGTCTCATGCCCACAGCCGGTGCGATATAGTCCCGCTTGGCTTTCTGCTGGAAGGCAAGCTCCTGCATGACTGCACTTAAACTTCTGCCTGTTTTCATATTCGGTATTCCTCCGTTTCTTTTCACCAGATTTGCGGCTTCATGTAAAAACAGGAAAAGGCACCGCCGCTGATGCCCTCTCCTGTAAAAATCAATATTTGTATTCCGGGTTGATGTCCTCGGTCAGCGTTTTCATATCGTGACACCGCTTGCATAACGGCTGCCAGTTCGATTCATCCCAGAAGAGCTTCGGGTCTCCTCGGTGTGGGATGATGTGGTCGGTCACTTCCGCTTTCCTGTAGACAGGCGGGTCTTTCGCCATGCACCTCACGCAGAGGGGATGGCTTTGAAGATACCTCTTTGAGGCTTTCTCCCACTGCCTGCCGTAGCCCGCTTTCCTTGCGGACCGCACCGCTTCCGGGTGCATCTGCCCGTGTTTCTCACAGTATTTTCTTCCCGGCTCGACCAGTTCCGGACAGCCCGGATGCTGACACGGAACCTTCGGTTTGCGCGGCACGGATTACAGCTCCCACGGCATATAAGGATTCGTAAAATGCCCATATGCCGAAATCTGGTTATAATCCACATTCAGAAGGTCAAGCCTCTTGATGATGCCCCGCGGAGTCAGGTCGTAGCTGTCCCTGACATAAGCCTGGATAAAATCAAGCGTCTGGATTTCTGTTCCGAAGCATTCAATCGCAATTCCCACAGGTTCAGGAATGCCGATGGCATAGGAAAGCTGAATTTCACATTTGTCCGCATACCCGGCAAGCACGATGTCCCTCGCAATCTTCCGCGCCATATATGCCGCAGAACGGTCAACCTTGGACGGGTCTTTGCCGGACAACGCACCGCCGCCGATTCTGCCGATGCCGCCGTAGGTGTCGCAGGCGAGTTTCCTGCCGGTCACACCGCAGTCAGCAAAAGGACCGCCGATCACGAACCGGCCGGTCGGATTGATGAGCTTCTCAAAATCGGAATTCAAGCCATAATCGGATGCCGCCATGATCATGAGCGTTTCCAGAATAGTGCGGAAGTCACTCGGCTCCACATCCTCGGAGTGCTGCACGGAACACAGAAAAGTCGTGATCCTGCCGCTGTCATAATCAAAGCTGACCTGCGCCTTGGCGTCTGCACGGAACATCCGGCTCGGATGGTGATTCAGCAGTTTCAGAAATCTGGTCGCCACGATATAGGGAATCGGAAGAAGCTCCGGTGTCTCATTGGTGGCATAGCCGTACATGATTCCCTGGTCACCCGCTCCGCCCTTGTCCACACCAAGTGCGATGTCTGGCGACTGCTCCTCCACCATGATGCCGATGTCATACGGCGCCGCATACACAGGGTCATAAATGAACCCTGTCTTATCCCTGCCGATGCGGTCGAACACTTCATCCACCAGCTTGCGGTAGTCCGGCTTGTGTTTGGATGTCAGCTCCCCGGCAATAATGATGTGCCGGTTCTTGATAAGGACTTCAATCGCCACACGGCTGTCCTTATCGTGCTGAAGGCAGTCGGTCACGATGGCATCTGCTATCTGATCCGCCAGCTTGTCGGGATGCCCGTTTGACACCTGTTCGCTTGTATATATTCTCATTCTGTCTCTTCCTCCTCATGTTCGCTGCGAAGCCAGGAAAGACACGCTTCCTCAGAATCAAACTCTTCCACCCAGGCATCACCGGAATGGTTGTCGAGGCCGATCCACTTTCCGTCGCTGTGGAAATAAAACCGCTCCCTTGGAGCACTGCTGCCGAGGGAAACAAAAACGTCTCCTGTCTCTTCCGAAAGGGCAGTAATCAGCCCATTGGGGAACGGCTCCTCCTCTCCTTTTGGCTCCCTGCTCTCAGTCGCCAGCTCGCCGCCGCAGGCAGCGTAACCAGCAAGGTCGATATAGCTGTCGATGCTCTCACCGGCATAAATGCGCGCAATCTTAACGAGCGCCATCATCATTGCCACATCCCGCCTTAAAAACAGTTCGCCGCGATACGCGCTCCACAGCTCCGCAATCTTACCGAAGTTATCCTCCGGATGCCCGTACTGCTTGTCACGGTCCTCGCACACGCACTGGCGGGCTTTCTCTAAAATCTCACTCCGTTTCATAAGTACCTCCGTTTTATTCAAGCTGGCTGTCGTCTACACCGAGCTGCGCCAGCAATGCCAGTCTCAGTCTATTGATGGTTTCCGGGTCTGTGACCGCACCTTCGCAGTTCACCAGACGGTGCTTGTCAATGGTCGTCATCTGCTCCACCAGTGCCATGGATGCCCTGCCGTTTGTCCAGCCAGGGTCGTTCTCCACCACAACGTGGGTTGGCATTTCGAGCCGCTTCATCTTTGTGGTGAACGGCACCACATTCACAGTGTTGGCAAAGCGGTTATTCTTATCATTGCTCACGATCAGAACCGGCCTTTCGCCTTCCTGCACACTGGAATAAGGATGCCTTCCAAGTCTGGCAAACCAAATCTCCCATTGATGTACGTCCCTTACCCTCTTTTCATTTCGGTCGAGCCAGTCCCGGCATTCGTCCGGTCCATTCAGATTCGGTATCTTCTGCGGCCGCCTGGTTTGATGTTTGTTCTTGCCCATCGGATTCACCTCGCTCTCTGATTTTGGGCAGAAAGAAAGCCCCCGCAGGATTTCTCCCACGAAGGCTTCCGAGATTTTTGCTGATTGTATCATATCACAAGCCGCATTGTAGAAAATACTAGAATTTACTGTACTCCTATCGGATGTCTGCCTGGATTTTTGACGAGTATAGCATACCACAGCGTCCCTTGTAGAAAACACTAGAATTTACTGTACTGCTTCCTCGTGCGGTACCCTTATCTTGGACAGGGCTTTCCGGTGGAGCTTATAAACGTTGTCGATACAGTAATTCATTTCGACAGCAATCTCCTCCCAGGTCTTAAAACACAGGTAGCGCAGCTCCAACAACGTCTGACACTCAAGGTTATCAACCTTTTTGATGACCTGGACAATCTCCCGCTTCAAGTCCACCAAAAGCTGTATGTCATGATTGATCTCGTCTTCCAGATCGATGATCTTGCAGATGGCATCCTCCATCGAGGACACGCTTGGGCTTGGGTTGTGCGGCATCCCCGTAATTGTCGAGGTACACTTCATCGCAAGTTCATTCAGGGAAGTAATCTGACTCAGCTTGCTGTTGATGCGCTGGTCAAGCCGGAACGCCTGCTCCAAATATTCTTTAGTCGTCATATCAGCGCATCTCCTCTCTGAGTCTCCGCATCAGCCAGGGACCATCCACAGTGGTCAGGCAGGTGATCCACTGTCCCTGGAAGAATCTCTCACAGTCATTTTTCATATGCTGTGCCGCCGGGTAGTTCGGGTTCCTCTTTAAATCCTTAAGCGCCTGCCGGTAATCGTCAGCGGCTTTCTTCACGATGGCGTTCGCCAGTCTCTCATAACCGTCCATAATACAATCCTCCATTTCTGAAATTTGTGGGTTTCCCATCGTTTCAGTGAGGCATTGCATCAATGAAGCAGTGTTTCTATGTAATCAAAGTCTCTTTGTTATCTTCGTAATCAGTGAACGGAGCCCTCAAGGATACTCCGCACCTCGTCAACCGAGCGGACAACCACAGCTGTTCCGCCCGCTGCGAGGATTTTCCGGATGGTCGCCTCCTGCAGAGCAGTCGGCTTGCCTTTCTCGGTCTTTACCTCAAATCCGTAAAACCGCCCATCCACACAGGCAATAATATCCGGTATGCCGGCCGTGCCGTACATCCCGCCGTGTTCTTTCCAGCAGAAGCACTTCGGCAGCGTTCGCAGATATTTCATGATAGCGTTCACAATATCTTTTTCGAGCATTTTTTCTCCTCCCATCGTAACCTGTAACCCCTGCAACCCCCGTTTTTAGTGCTTTATATATACGCACGCACACGCGCACGCGCACGTATGAAGAAATTATTTTCCGCGATAGCTCTAGTATCAAAAAACAAAAGGTTACGGTTACAAGGTTACAAAGAAATATTTCTGTGGAAGAAAACATCGGCCGGCAGAGCCAAGCCCCGCCGACCCGCTCCTCCCACGTTTACATTGGTTCAATCTCTGTGGTGTCAAACCCGGACACATCACACCGGCTGCTTAACATTTCAAAATCCACCACCCAGCACTTCCTGTTCTCCGAGCCGATCCGCTTCTGCGCGTTCGACTCCAAAAAGATATCCGAGTGCTTCAGCTGATGCAGAAACTGCGAGTACGGGAGGCACTCCCCCACGATGGCGCAGTCTTTCCGATACCTTGTGTACCTGTCATAAACGTCACGCAGACGGATATACAGCTTCTTCCCATCAGGAGAAATCGTATAGTCCGCCTTGGGGTCGAGCTTCATCCTCGCCATGATTTCAAAAGTCTCGTCGATGATGCTGCGGTTGTGTGTGCTGCCCTCTAACAGATAATCCTGCGCCGCGAACTGCAGGTACTTGATGCAGGCATCCGTCTTATACGGGAACACGTTGTCCCAGGTATAGCCGTACCTCATGCACATCGTCTCCAAGAGCTTCAGCCCCACATAGCAACAGGCGAGGTTATTTAAAATTCTGCTCGGAAGCACCTTCTCGAACTTCCCCAGTCCCTCTTTATGCCACTTCGCCACCTCGTCCGGATGGACGGACAGCGCGGTATCAAGAAGAGACCGTCCAAAGTCCCCAAGTGTCTCCGGCGCAAAAGCAATACGGTTAAACGCCATCCTGCGGTCAGCGTCTTTTAAGTCCTTCTTGGAAAACAACAGCTCCACGCTCCGCTCACGGATCGCCGCCTCGTCCGCCGATTCCTCGCCTGCAACAACCAAAGGCGCTGCCAGCTCATAGACCACCACGGTCTGGTCAGCCCTGCCCCGGACACCATTGTGCCCATCGTAAGCGTCACGGAAATGGTTATACAGGACGCTTAAGCGCTGCCGGTCAATCTTGGACGGCTTGAACTCATCCAGAGGGAGCGGGATCACGTTTGACGATGCCGCATCCTTCATCAGCGTAAACTGTGTGACCTGCGTCGCAGCCATCACCTTCGATGTCGAGAATATCGGCAGGATGACTTTCTCAAGGGTCGTTGACTTGCCGCTGCCGGCCTCGCCGATCAGAAAGAGGTGCGGAAACTTTATCCCGCAGCGTTTCATGTGCTCCTTTAAGAAGCACCCGGCACACCAGGCAAGGATGGAGATGGCTTTTGCAGGCTCGTTGTAGCTCATCAGCCAGTGTCCCAGCTCCGGCAGCTTCTCCTTCGCCAGCATATCGCAGTTTAAGATGCCGGTCTGGATGCTCTTATACTTTTCAAGCTGCACGATGGACGCGACAGCCGTCCCGCCATGTTCCATGCTGCCTTCTGTAGTGACGAACACATACCGGCCTTCGTACTCATAGACACCCAGGGCTTTGACACCGTACTTCTCCGTCCACTCAAGCTGGGAGATATAGGTCTTCAGCAATTCCAGGTCGCCATCCGAACCATAGTACGACAGTGCAATGGTATTCCTGTTCAGCAGGTTCTTGAATTTCTGCTGATTGGCAAAGTCTGTGGTCATAAACGTGAGCCGGTATTTCTCCCCATGCGTCGTCACAAGGTCTGCACAGAGCTGCGCCTCCTCCTCGGACTGGATCATCTCAACCGGCACGATTACGAAATTAGTGATGGGATACACTGTATCACCCTTCTGGCGAAGATAGCGGCCGTTGGCTTCAAACACAGGAGAAACGTCAGCCGGATTATAGATGTCCTCCGTCTTTTCGATTGCCTTATCCAGCGTCTCCTGCCCATAGGTGGTGCCATCGCTTCGATGCGCCGTATCCCACTTCTCGCGGAACAGCCCCGACTGCCGGAACAGCCTGTCCATCTGCTCCTTGTCCTTACCAGACCAGAACGCCAGCTTCAGACACAGCGCCATATCAGCCTCGGACTGGCTCTGGTATTTCTCCTGCCATCTGCCCTCCCAGAGAAGCTGGAACACATCGCCGCCCTTGGCCGCCTGCGCCTTTTCAATCAGCTCCTCGTCCGAGAGCTTCACCGGTGCCGCCTGCGATTTTTTCTTCTTCGTTTTCGCTTTGGGACCGCGCTTCTTCGCTACATAGTTTTCATGAATCCAGGCAAGCGTCCCGTTATCCTGTGCCACCGTCTCCGGCGCATCGGGGAGCTTCTTCCCCGTCACCGTGAAATAACGGCCGGAGTCGTACATTTCGACACCGGTCTCGGAATTTTTGCTGCTGCCCTTGGGCTTCTCGCCTTTGAACCACAGATGCACACCGTCCCCGGACGGAGAGAATTCCGCGAAGGTCGGCTGCTTGGCAAGGATCGCAGTCGCCACCTCATTGAACTGCCCCGTCTCCGGATCATAGCAATGGTCGATATCCACGCCAACGAATCCGTCCTCTTTCACAAACATCCTGCCAATTCCCGTGAATCCATACATCTCCACAGCATCCGCCACGGTCTGATAGTCCGTCCAGGTCTCCGGCTTATTGGACATGGCGTTCTTGCCTGTCTCCGGGTTAATCGGAACCTTCCTTGGCTTTCCGCCGTCCTTGTCCGGCATCAGCCTGAAATTCACCCAGCGTTTTCCTGCTTTCAGTTCTTCCGGGATCATCCTCCTGCATCTCCTTTCCCTCTACTGCTGTGTCTGCAGCCCCATTCTTTTTATATCTGCCGGCCCTGCCGCCCGGAGGCCGTTCCCTCCTCGCTGCATCGGACCTGCGTTCTGCTTTGCGTTTCGCCTGCCGCTCCTCTTTTGTGATGTTATATAGGGCTTCGTTGAAAGTCGGGTCAGGATAGCCCTCGCGGTTTCTGCTGTTGAAATTCATGTCTGCTGCCCTCCTGTCCGCAAAAGGAAAGTCTCCCTCGCAATCAGCTGAATGGCGCAGCACTGCTTCTCCTCTACCCACCAGGCGCACGAGGTTTCCCTGCAATCCTCGTGGTTGAAGCTCTCACCTTTCAGGGAAAGCAGCGGACAGATGCCGGCACTTCTCCTGCGGCTCATTGCGTTTTCATATAAAAATCTATCGTTTTCCACGTTAAATCCTCCGTTTTTACATCGTTTTTGCTGTATTCGCCGATGACGCATAAATATACGCCACCGGCTTTACAGTTACTCCATCTCTTCCATATGACCGAAATCAGGACCATACGAGCCCTCTGCTACGATGGGGACGCTGAAATCCGGGTACGGCTGGACTTCCATGCACTCCTTGATGAAAGCACCTGCCTCCGCCACCTTGTCCTCCGGCACGATGAACACAAGCTCATCATGAATCTGCAGGATAGGCTGAAGCCAGGGACGCTCCGGCAACCCCTTGATAATTCGTGCGCAGGCGGCTTTCAAAATATCAGCAGCCGTCCCCTGGATGGGAGTGTTCAAAGCACACCGCTCGGCAAAGGACTTCTTTCCCCAATCCTCGGAGAGGATATTTGGAAGGTAGCGTCTCCTACCAAGCCAGGTCTCTGCATAACAGGTTCTTGCGGCATGGGTCTTCGTCTCCTCCTGCCATTTGGTCAGCCCCGGATAACCGGCTTTCAGGTTCGAGATGATTTCAGCACACTGCTCGAAGGTGCGGTCAACCCCGGCTTTGAACTTCAGCGTCTTCTGAAGCCCTCTGGGAAACAGTCCGTAGAACGTGCCGAAGTTTACGTTTTTCGCAATGGTTCTGTGTTCCTTATATCCCGGAAAGTGCTTATCCTCCGCCTGTTCATAGGTCACACCGAAGATAACGCTGGTGGTCTGTGCGTGGATGTCGCCGCCGTTTTTATACGTCCAGAGCATCTTCTCATCCTGGCAGTACTCCGCTCCCACACGAAGCTCAATCTGGGAGAAGTCATAGCTTTCCAAGACACAGCCCTCCGGCGCCTTGATAAAAGAACGTACACCGATAGGGTCATTAGTCGCACGGGGACAGTTGCCGGTGATGCAGACCTGCCCTCTCCTGCGGACTACGATATATCCACTCGGCACGGTCACGCAGTACACCCTGCCCTCATAATGGACTGTGTTCTTCTCCGCTCCATGCGTCAGGCTGTAATTCTGCTTTGTCACATCCAGCTGATAGTTCACCTTGGCATTGGGATTACTGCTGTAGTACTCCCGCAGATGCGCCCTTGTGCCGGTCAGCGTATACAGAATCTGCATCCAGTCGGCGTTCTCCTTGACCGAAGTGCTGTAGTAGTTCTGGCGTGTAAAGCAGCCGTCCCATTCCATCAGTTCGCCCAGGATGTTCTCTGCCGTCTCCCGGTCAAAATCCAAGAGCCACGATCCCCACTTCTTTTCCGGTCCCAACAGGTCGATGATCCACTTGGAGAAGTCGCTCTTTAAGAGCCGGACATTCACCCTGCCGTCCCTCTTCGTGTAATCGGAATGAGGGGCGCCGCTCTCCTTGATTGCCTGCATCAGCCTGCGGAATTTCCGTGCTTTCACAAAGGTAAATTCAATCCCACCGTCACAGATATATCCGTCTGCCTGTGTTGCCGCCAGCAGCGTCGCCTCGGCTTTCGTCAGATGCTTCTCCCCAAACGCAAACTCCCCGGCATTAAGCTGCCGTGCGTCCTTGGGGTATTCGATGGCATCGACAACAAAGAAATTGTCGTCCTTCTTCTGCAGGAGGCACCGGTGATCCGGCGTCATCATCAGGCTGATGTGTTTGCTCTCCACCTGTACCATGTCCCCGTCATAGGGCTTGTCGATATAGTCGGTCGGTGTAACGAAGGAAATCTCCCCACCGTCCCACTGCGCCACATCTTCCCCGTACAGAAGCTCCGGGAACGGCACGAAGCCGCGCTTGGTCAGAATCTCTGTCTCCGAATTAAAGCAGTTCTGGATATTGGGGTTCCGGCAGTTCATCCTGCCCGTGTCCGTGCTGAGCGAGAAAAAATCCGGGTGGATTCTCCCCGTCACCGAATTGATATATTTGAGGTACCCATCTATGTAGGTACTCTTCAGCTTGCCCCACTTGCGGTACTCCTGCACCAGTTCAAACAGGTGGGACAGCTCCGGCCGGTTCTCATCGCACCATTCTTTCAGCATCTGCATTGCCTGATCGTCCGCCGCTTCCCGGTTCGTCTCCGTGGTCTTTACGACAGGGAGTCCCAGAGTCTTGTAAAGGTGCATCTTAAATGCGTTCGTAGAACAGTTGCTCCCAATCGCAACGCCAGGGCACATTGCTTCAATCTCCGCTTTAATCTCTGCAATTTTCTCCTCCGCTTCTACTTTCCGCTCCTCCATCAGCTCACGGTTTACGGGAACCCCGTTGTGCTTCATCAGCCCAAGGAACACAGCTGTGGGGGACTCAATCTCCTCCACCAGTGTCCTGTGCTGCGGAAGAAACCGGTCAAACCAGTTGTTGCACTTGTTGTAAAGCCGCAGGGTCATATCCGAGTCGGCACAGCCATAGCGGACCGTCTCCCATTCCTGCGGATTCATCTCATCGAAGTGCCTGCCGTTGGTGACGTCCGTGAAGGAAGGCATCTCCACTCCGAACTGCTCCGTTGCCATGCGCTTCAGACCGCTGTCCGATAACTTGCGGAACTCCCACTTGGACTTCATCGTCAGCTGACAGGCAGCGATGGTGTCATACACAGGTGGCTGGATCACGATGCCCAAGTGATAGGACATCATTGCCTCAAACGAGAGGTTGTGCGCCACCTTCGTGACCTCCGGATTCATGAGGAACTGCTCCTGGAACTTCCAGAACTCTGCCGCATCCACGTTTTCCCCGCACAGATGCGCAATAGGGACATAGATGGCCGTCCCTTCCTCCACGGAATAGCTGCACCCCACAATATGGGATTTCGCCGGGTCAAGCGCCGCCTTGTCCTCCTCTCGGAACGGGATATCCGGCGCCGTCTCATAGTCAAATGCGATGACCTTCGCGTCACCGATATATTCCTGAATCCCCGCCACGGTCGTGACGGAGCGGTAATCCTCACTCTGTGCCATCCGCACCGCCTCCTTCCGGGTCATCCAGTGCATTGATTGCGATAATGACCATCTGTTCCAGATTGTTATCCTTCATAGCCTTTTCCTTCATCTGCATCAGATCATCCCAGGTAGGGCGCAGGTGCGGGAAAACATATTCAAACACGGATGTCTGATAGGTCAGGCTCTCTTTCTCTTCCGAGGTGTAAGCAAAGATACGGTATCTCCCATCACCATCAACTGCCTGTTCCTCGGTCGCCAGCGGAGCAACTGACAGGATAATAGGATCGACCCAACCCTCTTTCTCTGTCGCCTCAGTCCTGAAACAGTCAGCGTTTTCCCACTTGGGGATATCATCCTGGATGCGCATCATGCATTCCGAAATTCTGTAACCCGGCTTTCCGGGTATCGTTGCCACAGCACTTACAAAAAAATCATTCATTGCCTGCTCCTTTCAGGGAAAGCCTGGAGGGGAAGGAGAACCCTCCCCTCCGCTTCCGTTATGCCTGTGTTTACATCGGTTCAATGACCTCGCCGGTCTCCGCGTCAACAAACTCCGGAACCTCATCATCTTCCACAAGGGACTCCATCGTCATGCCCGCGTCATATTCCTTGACCCACTCGACCATCTTCGACACTGCCGCCTTCTCGGTATCGGTCAGCGCACGAACAAACTGGAACTTCGCCTGGGAATATCCGATATCCGTGGAGCTGGTCGCCTTCTGCAGGCTGATGCTCGTGACCACCTGGGACGGGAAACGGCGCTTGTTCAAAAGAGACTTTGCGTAGCGGCCGTATTCCGAAAGGGAGCCGGTCGGGAGCGAAAGACGGTACGGGAAGATGTCACCTTCCATGAGGATATACATCATCCTGCGGTTCTTGCACGCCTTGCCCTTGCCGCCGCCAGCTGCACTGCCGAACTGGTTGTACGGACACTTCGCACATGTTCCACCCGGATCACCGGTTCCGACAACGCCATCGAAGGAGCCACAGTCAGGCGGGTTGTTGCCCCCGGTGTACGCGCTCTTGTAAAAAGCGTTGATCGGATGCTGATACAGGATGACACCGGTGATGGTCTTCACCAGATTGGTTTCCCCATCATTTTCCGGGTCGGGCATCTCAAACGCAGTCACGCCGCCAGCCGGGAGCTTGATCTTGTCGAGACGGAAATCAACGCCAGCAAAGTCCCCGGACGCATCCTCTGTCATAAAATCCAGACTGCCTGCCAGTGCGTAGCCGCTCGCCTCGGTCAGTTCAGTGCTCTCTGTGGTTGTGGTCAAATTCTTATCTGCCATAGTTAAAATCCTCCTGATTTTCATATAATCTATATAAGGTTGATAATTTTCAGTGTTTCAGAGTATTCAGTGTATCTACGTTTTCATCGTTTCAGTGTGTATACGGATCAGCTCTTCCTCGTGGACTTCGTCACAGAGACGTTGGACTGGTCATACAGATTGATCACATCGGCAATCCAGCCGGGTACCTCCTGGTCGTTGGCTTCCTTCAGCTCTTTTACAAGAGAAGTCAGGCTGTTTGCGTTTACGGTTTCGACAACCAGGTCGCCGTAGCCGTGTGCACGGAGAGCCGCGAACAGTTCCTCCTTGCAGCCGCCTTTGGCAGATGCACGGGTCTTTATGCTTACCGAGAACCGTGTACCCTTGCGGGTGAAGTTCTCCGTCTCTGTCTGGATCATCAGGTCAAAAAGCTGCTTTTCAGCCTGGTCCTTGTCGGCGGTCACCTCTTTGAGATATTCCTCCGCCTTTTTCTTTTCGTCACGCAGGGCTTTATAGCGTTCCGCCAGCTCATACATCGCACTGGCTGTGGGAGTTATTGCCTCTGCGGGCTCCTCCTGCGCTGCCGGTTCATCAAAAAACTCCGGCCATTCCTGTTCATAGTCCATAAAATCATCCTTTCTGCTACACTGAAAACGGGTTCCTGCCCTGCCGGTATTCATCGACCAGCATTGATGCAAGGTCGGCTTTATCCCGGAGGGACTTCAAAACTTTTGCATCCACAGTTCCTTTCGCCTGGAGATAGATATAGTGGCAGTCCTCCTTCTGCGATACCCTGTGGATTCTGGCTTTCGCCTGGTCGTGGTTACTCATGCTGTAGTCCAGCGAGTAAAAGACCATCGTGCTTGCGGCTGTCAGTGTGACTCCGAGCCCTGCTGCCGCAATCTGCCCAAGGAACACACGGCACTCAGGCTCATTCTGGAACCGGTCAACCTCCTGCTGCCTGTCCTTCACACCGCCGCGGATCACCGCATAGCCGATGTGCTTCTTATCCAGGAGCTTCTCGATTTCATCCATCTCGGCCACGAACCGGGCCATCACCACCAGCTTCTTGCCTTCCTCCATCACCGAATCGATGATGTCCGAAAGCGCATCCAACTTCGCTGTGCTGATTCGCTTCTTCCTGCCATCATCATCCGTAAGGAACCCTCCCGTTGCCTGGGAGAGACGGAGCAGCTTTGTCAACACGTTTGTCGCAGACACTGTGCTTTCCTCGGAAAGCTCCGTATACGACTGTTTTTCCAACTCCCGATAAATCTTCATGGCCGGCTTCTCCAATTCCACAGTCCTCACCTCTTCCGTAATGCCCGGAAGGTCAAGGCACTCCGCTTTTGTGGCGCGGAACGCGATAGAGTGAAGCTTTTCCAGAAACTCATCCTGCATGCAGGAACGGAACACCGGCGTATAGCCGCCGTAGCCTTCCATAGTGAAATAGTGGTTCCGGAAACGGACGAAGCTTTTTCCGAAGACACGGCTGTCGGCGAAGCGGTACTGCGAAAAAACATCGATTTCTCGGTTTGAAATAAGTGTGCCTGTTAAAAGCAGCTTGAACCTCGCATGGTCACCCAGCCGGTGCATCGCTTTCGACTGCCTTGACTGACCGTCCTTCAGCTTGTGCGCCTCGTCCGCAATAATCAGATCCGGCTTGAACTTGCGGATTTCCTCTTCCAGCCGCCAGCAGCTTTCATAGTTGTTGACCACGATCTGCAATGGCCCTTCCTCTGCCTGCTTAACCTTTTCCAGCGTTTCACGCTTTTTTGCGCTGCCGCCCTTTAAGATGGTCAGTTCAAAAGGAAAGTCGGCAAACCGCTCGAACTCCTCCTGCCAGACGCCAAGCACCGACAGCGGAGCGACAACCAGGACTCGTGAGACAAGCCCCTTCTGGTACAGTATGCCTGCGATAGCGACACCGACCAGGCTTTTCCCACAGCCCATTTCCATCAGTAACGCTATGCCTCCTCCTGCTGTCTCCGGGTCATCGATACCGAGAACCCTGCAGGCAAATGCAAATGCCCTGCGCTGGTGATCATACGGGTGTGCCCGGATGGGCATATAAATATCCGTCTCCATGGGAGACACCTCCTCTCCGCCACGCTTATGTGGCTGTTTCCTGGAACTGGTGAATCGCATTGAACACATCTGCCAGTTCACTCAGTGTGCTGTACTTCTGCTCGAATGCCCGCAGGTCTTTCAATGCCTGCCCAAGCATCTGCTCCCGCAGGTTTGTTTTCTGGAGAACAACATCCAGTGAGCGGTAGGAACGTGCATTGTCTGTGACATTCACAAAAGCACGAACCGGCTCCTTTTCAACCTGCTCCGGGCGAACGACGATACAGCGGATAATGTGTGCCGCCTGGTGTTCACGGTATTTCTCCGCAGCTTCCGTGTCATCCCACAGAAATTCGTCATGCAGCGGAGCATCTATCGGTCTGCTTGCGTCCAACAGCCGCTTGGCTGTCAGACCACCGCTTTCTTCGAGCTGCTGACACACCTGTCCAGCAATTTCAGCGGGAGTCTTAATCTGCGCTCCCGGTTTGTACATAAACTCCATAGTCGTGTCCTCCTTCCCTTTTAATACCAAACCATACCTCACCCTGCCGTACCGTACCTTGCCGCGCCTTACCATGCCGTACCTGACCACACCTGCCATACCATGCCACGCCTCACCTGAACGCACCTTACCTTGCCCTACCGCACCATGCCTGCCATACCCTGCCGCACCTCACCTGAACGCACCATACCGTACCGCACCATACCTGCCATACCTTGCCCCGCCAGACCCTACCGCACCTGACCCTGCCGCACCTTGCCTGCCATACCTTACCAGACCCAACCTTGCCCAGCCGTACCGCACCTTACCTGCCATACCGAACCGTACCTCACCTTGCCGATCCGCCCAGGCGCTGAAAGTAAACCTACGCACCAGCCTACGCGGCAGGACTCGACGGGGGACCGACGGTA